>NZ_MPOB01000005.1:300000-380641 GCF_002148795.1 Oceanibaculum nanhaiense
CACCCCGGATCACCGGATGCGAATGGCCGTACAGGCCCGCCGTATATTCCACCAGGAAGTCGGTATAGAGGTGCCCGTCCGCATCGCGCACATGGCAGCCCTCGCCGCTGGCCAGCGTCAGCGGGAAGGGCTCGTAGAACAGCACAGTGCGGGTATTGCCGCCGGGCATCGCCTTCGCTGCCTCGGCGTGCAGGCGCAGGCTTTCCGGATTGGATGCCACGAAGCGTTCCTCGGCCTCGCGCAGGGCGGCGTCGAGGGTGATGTTGCTGCCGGCCGCGAGCGCCATGATCGTCTCCCTGATCTCTAGTCTGGTGACTGACCGTAGCGCATGCGGCTGAAGCGTTCCAGCACCCGCGCCATCTCTTCCTCCGGCAGCAGGAGGGGCTCGCCGATCTGCAGCGCGCGCCAATATTGCGCGGCCAGCGTCTCCACCTCGACGGCGAGCGCCAGCGCCTTCTCGATGGTCACCTCCAGGCAGATCATACCGTGATTGCCCAGCAGGCAGGCCTTGCGATCTTCCAGTGCGGCCACCGCATGGGCCGACAGTTCCTGCGTGCCGAATGTGGCATAGGGCGAACAGCGGATATCCGCCCCGCCGGCGACCGCCACCATGTAGTGAAAAGCTGGGATGCTCTTGCCGAGACAGGCCAGGGTGGTGGCGAACATGGAATGGGTGTGCAGCACCGCCCCGGCATCGGGCCGTGCCTTCAATATGTCCAGATGAAAGCGCCATTCGCTGGACGGGCGTCTTGGCCCAGTGGGCATGCCGTCCCAGTCCAGCGCCACGATATCGGCAGGCTGCATCGCTTCATAGGGTAGGCTGGAGGGGGTGACCAGCAGGCCGGACCCGTCGGGCAGGCGGATGCTGGCATTGCCGGAACTGCCCTGATTGATGCCGAGATCGTTCATCCGGCGGCAGGCCGCGATCAGCGCCTGCCGCAACTCCAGGTCGCTCATTCGCCGGCCGCCCGCGCGCGATATTCCGGGAACAGCGCGAGCAGCCCCTCGCGGCTGGCCCCGGCGACGCCGCGCTCGGTGATCAGGCCGGTGACCAGCCGGGCCGGCGTGACGTCGAAGCCGTAATTGGCGACGCTGCTCTCCTCCGGCGTCACCCGTACCGGCAGTACCTCGCCATCCGCCGTGCGGCCCCAGACATGGGTGACCTCGGCGGCGTCGCGCTCCTCGATGGGGATGGCGCGCCCGTCGGACAGCGACCAGTCGATGGTTGGCGAGGGCAGCGCCACATAGAAGGGCACGCCATTGTCGCGCGCCGCCAGCGCCTTCAGATAGGTGCCGATCTTGTTGCAGACATCGCCGGTGGCGGTGGTGCGGTCGGTGCCGACGATCACCATGTCCACCATGCCGTTCTGCATCAGATGGCCGCCGGCATTATCGACGATCACCTTGTGCGGCACGCCGTGATTGGCCAGCTCCCACGCCGTCAGCCCGGCGCCCTGGTTGCGCGGCCTTGTCTCGTCCACCCAGACCTGCACCGGGATGCCGCCGTCATGTGCCTGATAGATCGGCGAGGTCGCGGTGCCCCAATCCACCGTCGCCAGCCAGCCGGCATTGCAGTGGGTCAGGATATTGACCGGCTCGCCGGGATTCTTGCCGGCGGCGATGTCACGGATGATCGCCAGCCCGTGCCGGCCGATGGCGTGGTTGATCGCCACATCCTCGTCCGCGATCGCCCCGGCGCGGGCGAAGGCGGCGGCGGCACGCCCGGCGGACGGCAGCGGCGCCAGCGTGCCGCGCATATCCTCCAGCGCCCAGCGCAGATTGATCGCGGTCGGCCTTGTGGCGGCCAGCGTGTCGATGGCGCCTTCCAGCGCGGCGTCGGACGCGTCGGCGCGCATCGCCAGCCAGACGCCATAGGCCGCCGTGGCGCCGATCAGCGGCGCGCCGCGCACCAGCATGGCGCGGATCGCCTCCGCCGCGTCGGCCAGCGTCTCCAGCCGCGCCAGCACGAACGCGTGCGGCAGCCGGGTCTGGTCGATGATCGAGACGGCCTGTCCGTCCGCGCTCGGCTGGATCGGCCGCATCGGGGTGCCCTTCACCTTCATGCGATGCCTCCTTTCTTTTGCGTGGGCGTTACATGGCCCAATTCAGTATAGCCCCGGCGGCAGGATTGCTATACTCCGGCCCCGATATTCCGTAACGATGAAGACGAGCCCATGATTCCGCGCTATTCCCGTCCGGCCATGACCGCCATCTGGGCGCCCGAGAACCGATTCCGCATCTGGTTCGAGATTGAGGCGCACGCCACCGACGCGCTGGCCGAGCTGGGCGTGGTGCCGAAGGAGGCCGCCAAGGCGATCTGGGAGCGTGGCCAGGGCAAGGTCGATCCGGCGCGCATCGACGAGATCGAGCGCGAGGTGAAGCACGACGTCATCGCCTTCCTGACCAACCTTGCCGAGCATGTCGGTGAGGAAGCCCGCTTCGTCCATCAGGGCATGACCTCGTCGGACGTGCTGGATACCTGCCTGTCGGTGCAGCTGGCCGAGGCGACGGACATCCTGCTGGAGGATATCGACCAGCTGCTGGCCGCGCTGAAGCGCCGCGCCTATGAGTACAAGGATGTGGTCTGCATGGGCCGCAGCCACGGCATCCATGCCGAGCCGGTGACCTTCGGGCTGAAGCTGGCCACCTTCTATGCCGAGTTCAAGCGCAACCGCGACCGGCTGGCCGCCGCGCGCGAGGAGATCGCCACCTGTGCGATTTCCGGCGCCGTCGGCACCTTCGCCAACATCGACCCGCGCGTCGAGGCGCATGTCGCGAAAAAGCTGGGGCTGAATGTCGAGCCGATTTCCACCCAGGTGATCCCGCGCGACCGGCATGCGATGTATTTCGCGACGCTGGGTGTGATCGCCAGCTCCATCGAGCATCTGGCCATCGAGATCCGCCATCTGCAGCGCACCGAGGTACGCGAGGCGGAAGAGTATTTCTCGCCCGGCCAGAAGGGCAGCTCGGCGATGCCGCACAAGCGCAACCCGGTGCTGACCGAGAATCTGACCGGCCTCGCCCGGCTGGTGCGCGGCATGGCGATTCCGGCGATGGAGAATGTCGCGCTGTGGCACGAGCGCGACATCAGCCATTCCTCGGTCGAGCGGATGATCGCCCCTGACGCCACCGTGACGCTGGATTTCGCGCTGGCCCGTCTGACCGGCGTGATCGACAAGCTGGTGGTCTATCCCGACGCCATCGATAAGAACCTGAACCAGCTGGGCGGGCTGGTGTTCTCGCAGCGCGTGCTGCTGGCGCTGACGCAGGCCGGGGCCAGCCGCGAGGATTCCTACCGCCTCGTGCAGCGCAACGCCATGCAGGTCTGGGAAAAAGGCGCGAACTTCCTCGATCTGCTGAAGGCCGACAAGGACGTGACCGCGAAACTGTCCGAAGCCCAGCTGGAGGCGCTGTTCGACATGGGCTACCACACCAAGCATGTCGATACGATCTTCGCCCGGGTGTTCGGGGCGTAAGGCCAGAACAGCGAGCCGAAAAGCAAATGCCCGGGCAAGACCCGGGCATTTTTTTCGCCGTCACGCCCGGCCTTGTGCCGGGGGTCCAGGGTTCAGCTTACTGGATCATTGGACGAGTAGGCTGATACCTGGATTCCCGGGACAAGCCCGGGAATGACATGCTGAGTTGGGGGCGGGTTACTCCGCCGTGATCTGGCGCTGCGCCTCGTCGAGCATCTCTTCCATCTGCTTCAGCAGGCGATGCTCGCTCATCTCCAGCTTGGCGGTCTCGAAATCGGCCATCAGCTTGGCGATGACATCGTCATGGCCGGGCTTCTCGAAGTCGGATTCGACGACGCTCTTGGCATATTCCTCGGCTTTGTCGCCGGTGTGGCCCAGCAGCCCGGCCGCCCACAGCCCGACAAGCTTGTTGCGCCGCATGATGATCTTGAAGCGGAGTTCCGCATCGTGCTTGAACTTGTTCTCGAAGGCCTGTTCGCGCTCGCTGAAAGACGCCATGCTGCTGCTCCGCTCTGTTACCTTGCATCGACGGCGCATCCGCGCCACTCACTTCCCATATAGGGTTGCGCCCTTATCTACGCTATCGCCCTGCGATTCTGAACCATCAATTTCGTGACGCTTTCCGGAAAATGCCATGTGCACCGTCATTCTGTTGCATCGTCCCGGCCATGACTGGCCGGTCCTGATCGCCGCCAACCGGGACGAGATGGCCGGCCGGCCCTGGCAGCCGCCGGCCCGGCACTGGGAAGATCGGCCGGACGTGACAGCCGGGCTCGACGTGCTGGCGGGCGGAAGCTGGCTTGGTCTCAACGACCATGGCGTGGCGGCGGCGATTCTGAACCGGGTCGGCACACTGGGCCCGGCCCCCGGCAAGCGCAGCCGGGGCGAGCTGGTGCTGGATGCGCTGGACCATGCCGACGCGGCGCTGGCGGCGGAAGCGCTGGCCGATCTCGATCCCGCCGCCTACCGGCCTTTCAATATGCTGCTGGCCGACAGCGATGGCGGCTACTGGCTGCGCAGCGAAGGTGGCGCGGGCGGCCATATCGAATTGCACCCGCTGCCGCCTGGCCTGCATATGCTGACGGCGCGCGACATCGACGACCGCACCAGCCCGCGTATCGACCGCTACCTGCCTCTGTTCGAGAACGCCGCCGTGCCCGATCCCGTCACCGGTGACTGGACGGAATGGTGCAATCTGATGGCCGCCACGGAGCATGATCCCGCGGCCGGCCCGCGCGGCGCCATGACCATTCGCCCCGAGGATGGCGGCGGGAATGGCTTCGGCACCGTCTCCTCCTCGCTGATCGCGCTTCCGCGCCCGACCGGGCCGGGAGAGGCTCTCCTGAAGCCGGTCTGGCTGTTCGCACCAGGCGCGCCGGATGCGACGGAATATGAACCGGTGTCGCTCGACCAGAAGAGACAAGGCTAAGCCTGCCATTCACTCACATTGTTTCGCCTCCGGCTTCCTGCTATAGGGAGGCGAAAGCGACAGGCGCGCGACCGCGCAGCGTGCGCTGCCCCTGTTCGGGGTTCCTTCTCGGGAGTTTCTCCATATGGCCAGACGCAGACGCATCTATGAGGGCAAGGCCAAGGTCCTGTTCGAAGGGCCGGAGCCCGGCACTCTGGTGCAGTATTTCAAGGACGACGCCACCGCCTTCAATAACCAGAAGCATGGCGTCATTACCGGCAAGGGGGTGCTGAACAACCGCATCTCCGAGTTCCTGATGCAGCGTCTTATCGAGATCGGCATCCCGACCCATTTCGTGCGCCGGCTGAACATGCGCGAGCAGCTGGTCCGCGAGGTCGAGATCATTCCGGTCGAGGTGGTGGTGCGCAACATCGCCGCCGGGTCGCTGGTGAAGCGCTTCGGCGTGCCGGAAGGCCAGCTGCTGCCGCGTGCCATCGTCGAGTATTATTACAAGTCGGATTCGCTGGGCGACCCGATGATCTCGGAAGAGCACATCACCGCCTTCGGCTGGGCGACGACGCAGGAGATCGACGACATCCTGGCGCTGTCGCTGCGGGTGAACGACTTCCTGACCGGCCTGTTCGTGGGCATCGGCCTGCGGCTCGTCGATTTCAAGCTGGAATTCGGGCGGCTGTACAGCGAGGACGAGATGCGTATCGTCCTCGCCGACGAACTCAGCCCGGATAACATGCGGCTGTGGGACGCCAAGACCAACGAGAAGATGGACAAGGACCGCTTCCGTCAGGATCTGGGTGGCGTGAAGGAAGCCTATCAGGAGGTTGCGCGGCGCCTGGGCATCCTGCCCGAGGGCGGCCCGACCGACATGAAGGGCCCGAAGGTGATGCAGTAGCCGCCAGGGCTGCTACATTGTTTTTCTGCGACTAACGGAAAGCGGAATCTGTGAAGGCGAAAGTACATATCACGCTGAAGAACGGCGTTCTCGACCCGCAGGGCAAGGCCATCCACCATGCGCTGGAAGTGCTGGGCTTCACCGGCATCGGGGACGTCCGGCAGGGCAAGTATATCGAGCTCGATCTCGCGGAGAGCGACCCGGCAAAGGCCAAGGCGGCGGCGGAGGAGATGTGCCGCAAGCTGCTGGCCAACACGGTGATCGAGAATTATTCCGTCGAGGTGGTGGCCTGACGGCGCCAGCCGACAGCGGCTACCGGCGCCGGCTGGAGGCGCTTTACCTGCCCCGGCTGGACCGCCACCGCATCGGGCCGGAAGCCCAGGCGTGGCCTAACATCTTCGAACAGTCTGTCCGTTTCATCGCGCTGGCCGATATCGGTATCAAGCCGGATGATACGGTGCTAGACGCCGGCTGCGGGCTGGGCGATTTCGCCACCTATCTGGGCGAACATGATTTTCAGGGCCGGTATATCGGCATCGATGCGCTGCCGCAGATGGTGGAGCGCGCGCGCCGTGCCCGTTTCGCCGACGGCTTCGACATAAGCTTTGACTGTGCCGATATCCGCGATGCGCCGGAACGCTGGCAGGCGGACATTGTGGTCGCCAGCGGTATTTTCGTGGAGATGACCGAGGAGGAAGCGCGGGAGACCATCGCCGCGTTGTTCCGGGCCTGCCGCCGGGGGGTCGCCTTCACCTCGCTGTCGAGCTGGGACCGCTCAGAGAATGAGGAAGGGTTCCTGCGGCTCGACCCGTTGCGCACGCTGGATTTCTGCCGCACCCTGTCGCCGCGCCTGCTGTTGCGGCACGAGTATTTCTACAGCGATTTCGCGATCTACATGTACCGGGACCTGCCAGACGTCAATTAGCGAGGCGTCAATTAGCCAGGCGTCAGTTGGCTGGACGGTCCAGCAACTGTTCCAGCACGAAGACGCGGATGGCGCTGGACAGGTTGGCGGCGCGCTCCCGATCGATGCTCTCGACGAGGGCGTTCACGGACAGGCGCTGACGTTTCGCGAGCACCTGAAGCTGTTCCCAGAAAATATCTTCCAGCGAAACGCTGGTGCGATGCCCGGCAATGACGACCGAACGCTTGCGGATGGTTGTCGCGCTCACGGTTCCTTCTCCCCGTTGCGGGTCGGGGCGATCATCAGGCGCGGATCGACCCAGCGATCGAACGACTCGGCATCGACATAGCCTAGAGCCAGCGCCGTCTCGCGTAGTGTTTTACCGTCGGAATGTGCCTTTTTCGCGACAGAAGCCGCCTTGTCATAGCCGATATGCGGAGCGAGCGCGGTGACCAGCATCAGCGAGCGCTCGACATGCTCGGATATGCGCGCGGTATCAGCCTCGATGCCGGCGACGCAATTATCGGCAAAGCTGATCGCGGCGTCGGCCAGCAGCCGGATCGACTGCAGTACATTGTAGGCGATCACCGGCTTGAACACGTTCAGCTCCAGATGGCCGCTCATCCCCGACACGGTGACGGTCATGTGATTGCCCATCACCTGGGCGCACACCATGGTCAGTGCCTCGGCCTGGGTCGGGTTCACCTTGCCCGGCATGATGGAGGAGCCGGGCTCGTTCTCCGGCAGGCGCAGCTCGGCAAGGCCGGAGCGCGGGCCGGAACCCAGCAGGCGGATGTCGTTGGCGATCTTCATCAGCGAGACGGCCAGCGTGTTCAGCGCGCCGGAACTCTCGACCAGCGCATCGTGCGCGGCCAGCGCCTCGAACTTGTTGGCCGCCGTCACGAAGGGCAGGCCGGTCAGACGCGCGACCTCGGCGGCGAAGGCGGTATCGAAGCCTTCCGGCGCGTTGAGGCCGGTGCCGACGGCGGTGCCGCCCTGCGCCAGCTCGTACAGCCGGGGCAGCGTGCCCTCGATTCGCGCGATGCCGTAGGCGATCTGCGTGGCGTAACCGGAAAATTCCTGGCCCAGCGTCAGCGGCGTGGCGTCCTGCAGATGGGTGCGGCCGATCTTCACGATGTCGGCGAAACGCTGGCGCTTCGCCTCCAGCGCCGCATGCAGGTGGCGCAGCGCGGGCAGCAGCCGGTTCACGATCTCGCTCGCCGCCGCGATATGCATGACGGTCGGGAAACTGTCGTTGGAGGACTGGCTACGGTTCACATGGTCGTTCGGATGCACCGGCGATTTCGCGCCGCGCTGGCCGCCCAGCATCTCGTTCGCCCGGTTGGCGATCACCTCGTTGGCGTTCATGTTGGTCTGGGTGCCGCTGCCGGTCTGCCAGACCACCAGGGGAAAATGCTCGGCAAGCGTACCGTCCGCGACCTCTTCCGCGGCCTTCACGATGGCGTCGCCCAGGCGCTGTTCCAGTTCGCCCAGCGCCATGTTGGCCAGCGCCGCCGCTTTCTTCTGCACGCCGAAGGCGCGAATCAGCGGATCTGGCATGCGCTCGCCGCCGATGCGGAAATTCTGCAACGAACGCTGGGTCTGCGCCCCCCACAGCCGGTCGGCGGGCACCTTCACGGTGCCCATCGTATCGCTTTCATCCCTATAGGGATTGCGGTAGGCGGCTTCGGTCATGACACCCTCATCATCCTTGCGAAACGGTTGCAAGGTCATATGGGTTGCCAGAAAACCGAATGCACCCTCCGGTAGGGGGCGGGTGCTATGCCGTGGAAACTACCCTGATAGGATTATTCAGCCGCCCGGGGCAGGTTCAGATAGCCGTCGCGGGTCTGCGGCAGCTTCTTGCCCAGGATGCGCGAGGCGACCATGGTGCGCAGCACCTGCGCGGTGCCGCCGCCGATGGTGAACATGCGGGCATCGCGGACCATGCGCTCCAGCGGGTTGTTGCGCGAATAGCCGGCCGCGCCGTGCAGCTGGAGGGCATTGTTGGTCACCGTTACCGCCATTTCCGAGGCGAACACCTTGGCCTGGGCGGCGGCGGTCGGCTCCGGGAAGGGCTCGTCGCTGACGGCGGCGTTGTGGATCAGGGCGCGCGCCGCCTCCACATTGATCGACATGTCGGCCAGCATGAATTGCAGCCCCTGGAACTCGAAGATCGGCCGGCCGAACTGCTCGCGCTTCTTCACGAAGTCCAGCGCCGTCTCGTAGGCGCCCGCCGCGATGCCCAGCGCCACGGTGGCCGCGCCCACGCGCTGGCTGTTATAGGCGTTCATCAGCCCGGCGAAGCCGCGGCGGATGCCTTCTGGCGGCACCAGCGCCATGTCGGCGGAGATTTCCAGATCCTCGAAGAACACCTCGGTCTCCGGGATGCCGCGCAGGCCCATGGTCGGCTCGCGCTTGCCGATGCGCAGGCCCTTGGGGTCGATGCCGTTCTCCGGGTCACGCACGGCGATGAAGCCGCCGATGCCCTGCTCGACGCCATCCTCAAACACGCGGGCGAAGATCAGGTGCAGCTTGGAGACGCCGCCGCCTGTGATCCAGTGCTTCTTGCCGTTGATGACATAGCGGTCGCCCTTCTTTTCGGCGCGGGTCGTCATCTCGGTGGCGGCGCTGCCGGCATCTGGCTCGGTAATGCAGATCGCCGGCTTGTCGCCCTTCAGCACCAGGCTGGCCGCCAGCTTCTTCTGCGCCTCGGTGCCATAGGCCATGATGGCGCCGATGGCGCCCATATTGGCCTCAACCGCGATGCGGCCGGTCACACCGCAGACCTTCGCCATCTCCTCGATCAGCAGGCAGGTCTCCAGATAGCCCAGCCCCTGGCCCCCATAGGCCTGCGGGATGGTCATGCCGAAGAAGCCGGCATCGCGCAGCGCGGCCACATTGTCCCAGGGATATTGCTCGCTGCGGTCCACCTCGGCGGCGCGCGGGGCGATCACGCTCTGGGCCAGCTCACGGGCACGGGCGCGGAAGGCAAGCTGGGCGTCGGTCAGGCGGGTCATGGTCGTTTCCTCAGACATTGATTAGTTTTGCTGGGAATCTAGGCCATGACCCGGCGGCGGCAAAGCCCCTTCGATGCAGGGCAGCCTTACGGCCACTTCGCCATGGGTGGCATCGACATCAGGATCGCCTCGGTATTGCCGCCGGTCATCAGGCCAAACTTCGTGCCGCGGTCGTGCAGCAGGTTGAACTCGACATAGCGGCCACGCCGCACCAGCTGGTGCTCGCGCTGCGCCTCGGTCCAGGGCTTCTCCATATGTTTGGCCACGAGGGCGGGATAGGCCTCTAGGAAGGCAAGCCCGACATCGCGGGTGAAGGCGAAGTCCTTCTCCCAGTCCTTGTCGAGATAGTCGTAGAAGATGCCGCCGACGCCGCGCGGTTCGCCCCGGTGCGGCAGGAAGAAATACTCGTCGCACCATTTCTTGAAGCGCTCGTAGTAATCCGCGCCATGCCGGTCACAGGCGGATTTCAGCGCGCCGTGGAAGAAGGCGGTATCCTCCGCATCCGGCACCATCGGCGTCAGGTCGGCGCCACCGCCGAACCAGGCCTTGGTGGTGACGATATGGCGGGTGTTCATGTGCACCGCCGGCACCAGCGGGGAGTGCATATGCGCCACCAGCGAGATGCCGGTGGCCCAGAAGCGCGGATCTTTGTCGGCGCCCGGTATCTGCGCGCGGAACTGTTCGGAGAATTCGCCATGCACGGTGGAGATATTCACCCCCACCTTTTCGAACACCCGGCCACGCATGACCGACATGACGCCGCCGCCGCCTTCCGGACGGTCCCAGGCCTTACGCTCGAACCGCCCCGCCGGCAGGTCGGAGAGGGAGCCGGCATAGCTGTCTTCCAATGCCTCGAAGGCGGCGCAGATGCGGTCGCGCAAGTCCCGGAACCAGTCGGTGGCCTGTTGCTTGCGGGCTTCTGTCAGGGCAGTGCTTTGCGAATCGCTCATGTTTCTTCTTATCCTCCGGCCCGGTTGGCGGGCGCCCAGTTGGCGGGTGCAGTGGCGGCGGGAAAGCCACCAGTCTGCCGCAGTGCCTCGCCCAGCACCATAGCGGCTGCCTGCGCGACATTGATCGAACGCAAGTCCGGCAGCAAGGGGATGACCAGACGGGCATCGGCAGCCTCGTGCACCTCCTCCGGCACACCGCTGCTTTCCCTGCCGAGAATCAGGATATCGTCCGGCCGGAAGGCGAAATCGGGATAGGGTGTGGCGCCCTTCGTCGTCAGCAACACCAGCCGGCCGGGCGCGCGGTCGGCCTGGAACCGCTCCCAGGAGGCATGGCGGATAAGCGTCAGCCGGTCGATATAGTCCATGCCGGCGCGCCGCATCCGCTTGTCGTCGATGATGAAGCCGGCAGGCTCTATCAGGTCCACCGGGACCCCCAGACAGGCGCCCAGACGCATGATGCTGCCTGCGTTTTGTGGTATATCCGGTTGAAACAGGGCAAGGTGCATGTCAGTAGGTTTTCGCCAGGGCTGTGTTGTGCTTTGCAATCGTGTCGGATTGCATTATACCCGACGCGCCCGGCAGGGGTGGGGATCGTGATTGCCGCGATGCGACAGAGTGTCGCGATGTCCCCTGGCGGCACCGTAGTATTTTGTAAAGCCTGAGAGACAGGCCTGTACGGGGGAAAGTAATGGCGCAAACCGCACAGTCGGGCACCGCAGGCGGCGCACATGGTGCGCACGGCGAAGGCACCCGGCGTGATTTCCTGCATCTGGCGACGGTCGGCGTTGGCGCGGTAGGCGCTGCGGCGATCGCTTGGCCGTTCATTGACCAGTGGAACCCGGCAGCCGATACGCTGGCCCTGGCCTCCACCGAGGTCGATATCAGCAAGATCGCCGAAGGTCAGGCGATCACGGTCAGCTGGCGCGGCAAGCCGGTCTTCATCCGTCACCGCACCGCGGTGGAGATCGAAGAGGCAACGGCCGTTCCGCTGGGCGATCTGCCGGACCCGCAGGCCGATACCGCCCGTGTCGAGAAGCCGGAATGGCTGGTCGTCGTCGGCGTGTGCACGCATCTGGGCTGCATTCCGCTGGGCCAGAGCTCGACCCAGCCGCGCGGCGAGTTTGGCGGCTGGTTCTGCCCGTGCCACGGATCGCACTACGATACGTCGGGACGCATCCGCAAGGGGCCTGCGCCGGAGAACCTGCCGGTTCCCGCGTATGAGTTCCTGAGCGACACCCGTATCCGCATCGGCTAGGAGTTCCCTCGATGAGCGGTTTCACGACGACGAACCCGGTCATTCGGTGGATCGACCACCGGCTGCCGGTTTTCACCTTCATGCACCATGAGCTGCATGAATACCCGACGCCGAAGAACCTGAATTATTTCTGGAATTTCGGATCGCTGGCCGGCATCACGCTGGTCGTCATGCTGATCACCGGCATCACGCTGGCGATGCACTACACGGCGCACACCGACTACGCTTTCGAAAGCGTGGAGCGGATCATGCGCGACGTGAATTATGGCTGGCTGATCCGTTACATCCACATGAACGGCGCCTCGATGTTCTTCATCGTGGTGTATATCCACATCTTCCGCGGGCTCTATTACGGCTCCTACAAGGCGCCGCGCGAGATCCTCTGGGGTCTGGGCGTGCTGATCCTGCTGGCGATGATGGCAACCGCCTTCATGGGCTATGTGCTGCCGTGGGGCCAGATGAGCTTCTGGGGCGCCACCGTCATCACCAACCTGTTCTCGGCCATTCCGCTGATCGGCGAGAGTGTCGTGACCTGGATGTGGGGCGGTTTCTCGGTCGATAATCCGACGCTGAACCGCTTCTTCGCGCTGCACTACCTGCTGCCCTTCGTGATCGTCGGGCTGGTGGTGCTGCATCTGGTGGCGCTGCACCGCTTCGGTTCGAACAATCCGATCGGCATTGAAGCCAAGGGTCCGCAGGACACGATCCCCTTCCATCCGTACTACACGGTGAAGGATTTCTTCGGCCTGTGCGTGTTCTTCCTGCTCTTTGCCGGCTTCGTGTTCTTCGCCCCGAACTATATGGGCCATCCGGACAACTACATCCCGGCCAACCCGCTGGTCACGCCGGCGCATATCGTGCCGGAATGGTACTTCCTGCCGTTCTACGCGATCCTGCGCGCGGTGCCGGACAAGCTGGGCGGCGTGCTGCTGATGTTTGCGGCCATCGCGGTGCTGTTCGTGCTGCCGTGGCTCGACCGGTCGCCGGTGCGCAGCGCCAAGTTCCGGCCGCTGTACAAGCAGTTCTTCTGGATCCTGCTGCTGGATTGCATCGTGCTGGGCTATATCGGCGCCATGCCGGCTGAGGGCATCTACATCGTCATCGGCCGTATCGCCACCGCCTACTACTTCATCCACTTCCTGATCATCCTGCCGCTGCTCAGCGTGATCGAACGACCCAAACCCCTGCCGGCCAGCATCTCCAAGCCGGTGACGGGTTCCGGTTTCGCGTCCGCGCCTGCAGCCCCGATGGAGAAGCAGTAATGCGTAAGTTCGTATCGCGTAGCCTGACTGCCATCGCGCTGCTGCTGGCACTGCCGGCCGGGGCCAATGCCGCCGCTGGCGTGGCGGTTCCGAGCCAGGAGTGGAGCTTCTCGGGCATCTTCGGGACCTTCGACCGGGCAGCCGCACAGCGCGGCTTCCAGGTCTATAAGGAAGTCTGCTCGACCTGCCATGGCGCTTACCATCTGAGCTACCGGAATCTCGCGGATCTCGGCTTCAACGAGGCCGAGGTGAAGGCAATCGCCGCTGGCTATACCGTGACGGATGGCCCGAACGACGATGGCGAGATGTTCGAGCGTCCGGCCGAGCCGTCGGACAAGTTTGCACGGCCCTTCCCCAACGAGAAGGCGGCGCGTTTCGCCAATGGCGGCGCCTATCCGCCGGATCTGTCGCTGATCGTGAAGGCCCGTCCGGGCGGGGCTGACTATCTCTATGCCCTGCTCACCGGCTATGTGGAGCCGCCGGCCGATGTCACGATGATGGAGGGGATGAACTACAACGCCTACTTCCCCGGCCATCAGATCGCCATGGCGCAGCCGATCTACCCCGATGGCGTGACCTATGCCGACGGTACCGCGGCGACCATCGAACAGCAGGCCCGTGACATCTCGACCTTCCTGGCCTGGGCGGCCGAGCCGGAGATGGAGCGCCGCAAGCAGATGGGCATCAGCGTCATGCTGTTCCTGATCGTGCTGACCGGCCTTGCCTATGGCTCGATGCGCAAGATCTGGGCGGATGTGAAGAAATAAGCATTCCGCTTCATGACGGAAGGAAAGGGCGCCGGTGACGGCGCCCTTTTCGTTTGGTGTTGCCGTACTTGATCCGCTGGTCAGGAGCGACCAAACTGCGGCGCCTGCGATATCTGAGGAGCAAGGGAATGGCTGAATCGGCACAGCCGATGATTGGCATTATCGGCGGCAGCGGCGTCTATGATCTGGACGGGCTTAGCGACAAGGAATGGCGCAGTGTGGCCTCGCCCTGGGGCCAGCCTTCGGACCAGCTGCTGTTCGCCAACCTGGACGGGGTGCCGGTCGTGTTCCTGCCGCGCCATGGGCGGGGTCATCCGCTGAGCCCCTCCAGCATCAATTACCGCGCCAATATCGACGCGCTGAAGCGTGCCGGCGTCACCGAAATCCTGTCGGTCAGCGCCGTGGGCAGTCTGCGCGAGGATCTGGAACCCGGCACCTTCGTGCTGGTTGATCAGTTCATCGACCGCACCTTCGCGCGCGAGAAGAGCTTCTTCGGCCAGGGCTGCGTCGCCCATGTCTCGGTCGCGCATCCGGTCTGCGGCCGGCTGGGCGGGCATTTGCTGGATGCGGCGACGGAAACCGGCATCCGCCTTGTCGATGGCGGCACCTATCTCGCGATGGAGGGGCTGCAATTCTCCACCAAGGCGGAATCCAAGCTCTATCGCAGCTGGGGCTGCGATGTGATCGGCATGACCAACATGCCCGAGGCCAAACTCGCCCGCGAGGCGGAACTGTGCTACGCCAGCGTCGCCATGGTGACGGATTTCGATTGCTGGCACCCCGACCACGACCATGTGACGGTGGAGCAGGTGGTGAAGGTGCTGCTGTCCAACGCCGACAAGGCCCGCGCGCTGGTGAAGGCGGCGATCCCCCGGCTGAAGGGGCGCGAGGAGGCCTGCGAGAAAGGCTGCCACCACGCCCTGGACCACGCCATCATCACCGCGCCGGAGAGCCGCGATGCCACCCTGGTGGCGAAGCTGGACGCCGTCGCGGGGCGGGCGCTGCGGGGCTAGAGGCTACAGGTCCAGGATCGGCACGAAGCCGCCGAAGATCATGCGCTTGCCGTCGAACGGCATATCAACGGTCATGTCCTTCATCCGCGGGTCGTTCATCATCTTGTGCATGGCCGTATCGCGTACCTCCTTCGAGGGGTATTCGAACCAGCTGAACACGACCACTTCATCATCCTTGGCCTTTACCGCGCCGCGGAAGTCGGTGACGGTGCCCTCCCGAACATCGTCGCCCCAGCACTCGACCATGCGGCTGACGCCGAATTCCTTCAACAGCGCACCGGCCAGGGTGGCATGCTCGATATAGGCCTGCTTGTTGGCGGCTGGCACGGCGCAGACGAAACCTTCCACATATTTCATTCTCGTTCTCCCTGATGCGATATAAGTTGATATCAACTTATATGCACACTGTCAAAGCCCCGGATGGAAGGGTGCGAAAATCAGCCGATATGCTGGGTGAAGAAAGCCATCGTGCGCTCGCGGGCGATGCGCGCGCTGGTCGGTTCATAGGAGCCACGGGCATCGCAGTTGAAGCCGTGATCGGCAGGATAGATATGGATCGCGGCCTGCGGCTGCGCCTTGCGGATCTGGTCCACATCGCTGAGCGGGATGCCCTTGTCGGCCTCGCCGAAATGCATCAGCAGCGGGGCGTTGGCCGCCTCATCCTTGAACGGCACGATCTGCCCGCCGTAATAGACCACAGAGGCCTGTACCGGCAGGCGCGTTGCGCACAGGAAAGAGATCGAGCCGCCCCAGCAATAACCGACCGTGCCGACCTTGCCGGCGGCGGACGCGGCCTCCACGGATGCCGCCATGTCCAGCATCACCTGTTCCCAGCTGACCTTGGACCGCAACTCCCGCCCGCGCGCCACCCCATCCGGGTCGTAGCCCAGCTCGACCTTGCGCTCGGTGCGGTCGAACAGGGCGGGCGACACGCACAGATAGCCATCGGCGGCGAAGCCGTCGCAGACACTGCGGATATGCGGGTTCACGCCGAAGATTTCCTGGATGACGACCAGCCCGCCCTTCGGCTTGCCGGCCGGCCCGGCCATGTAGGCGTCGAATTTATGGCCATCGGCGGCGGTCAGTTCGATCTGCTGCTTCATCGTCTCGCTCATCGCGTCAGCTCCTGCGGCGGGAAAGATTTGGCGGCAGGGTAAGGCAAAGCCCCGGATAAAGGAAGAAAGCGAGGGCCGGGGGCGGTAAGGGGACTATTTCCGCTTCAGCAGTTTCCGCAAGCGCAGCAGAAGCTGGGCAAGCAGGCTCTGACGCGGCCGGCCGGGCTGGATGTGCCAGTTCGTCCAGACGCGCCGTATGGCCTCCTGCGCGATGGCGGGGCGGCCGGTTGCGGCGCCACTCTCCAGCCGGTCGGTCAACGCAGCAGCCAGCGCGTCGGCGGTTGGTGCGAACAGCAGGCGGTCACGATCCTCCGGGGCGATCAGTTCCGCGACACCGCCGACATCGGCGGCAAGGAAGGGGATACCGTCGAGCAGGCATTCCAGCACGGTGCAGGGCGAATTCTCGATCAGCGACGGCATGATGGCGAGCCTGCCGGGCACGGCCAGGAAGGCCAGCGCGTCGGCGCTGTCGAGATCGCTGACGAAGCCGGTTTCGACCAGCCAGCCGGCGGCGCGCGCGGCGACATAGTCCCGCCCCTCCGTGCCTTCGATGGGTGTCGATTTGCCGAGGAAGGTGATTTTCAGCCCGTCATGCCGGGCGAGAATTCCGTTTGCCGCCAACCGGTCCAGCGCGTCGCAGAACAGCAGCACGCCCTTGCGCGGTTCCAGCCGTCCGAAGAAGACCAGCTCCGTCACCGGCAGGCCATGCTGCGATTCCGGCGTTTTGGCGTCTCGGCTGCGGGGCAGCAGATTCTGCTGCACATAATGCCGCTGCGGCAGCCGCCAGCCGCGCGCCTCCATCCAGCCCAGCAGATACTGGCTGGGGGCGATCAGCACATCCGCCTGCTCGATGGCATAGCGCTCGATGCGCTCCTGCTCCGGATCGTCCGGCAGGCCGTTGCCCTCCGCCGCCCAGGCGCTCGGGCCGTGCGCGCCCACCACCAGCAGCGTATCGACGAAACCCTGGCCCATCCGCATGGCGCGGATCGCTTCGTGCCCCAGCCCTATCCAGTCGTGAAAATGTACGATATCGGCGCGTTCGCCGGCCAGCCAGCCGGCAATCTGGAAGGACAGCGCCAGCGGGCTGCGGTCCCGGTAGGCATCAGGATTGAGGAAGGCGAGGCGGATGCCGCGCCGGTCGTAGAGATCGGCCCAGCGGTCCTGCCGGTCTTCCTGCTGCATCGTGCCGGCCAGATCGACGAACAACACGGTGACTTGGTGCCTGGCCTCCGCCAGCGCCTCGGCGAGGCCGGTCAGCGCCGTGGCGATCCCGCCATTCCTTACCGGCCCCAATATCTCGGCGGTGACGATGACGATGCGTTGCGGCGGTGCTTTCTGCGCCTCCGCCGGAATATCATCGGCCAGCAGCGGATAGCGCGTCATGCGGCGGCGGTTCCGTCGGGGCGTGCAGCGGCGCGGCGGTCGGCGGCGGCCGCCCGGTCTAGCAGGGCGGCGATGCGGGCTTCCGGCTCACGGCCGCCAATCATCGCCCGCAGGCATTCCGCCGTTGCCACGGTGAAAGGGGCAAGGCGCAGCGGGGCCGCGTGTGTGCGGCGCAAGGCCGGGTCGATGGCGGCGCGCACGGCGGCCAGTGCCGCGTCGGCCGCCTGTGGCTGTCCGAGAAATTCAGCCAGCGCCGCCGCCTGGGTTTCCGGCTGGTCCAGCCAGGCATCGTAATCGACGACGAGGCGCGGCGCGCCGGCGCTGCCGGCCAGTGCTTCCAGATAGCTGCGCCGCCACAGTGCCTCTGCATCCGCCGGGGCGACCCGGCCCTTGTCGGCGAAGGAGGCTGTCACGATGGCGGGGTCGCGCAGACTGATGAGATAGCGTGCCTCCAGCCCGCGCTTTGCCAGCAGCCGGCGCCACAGCGGCAGCAGGCGGACGGTGCGCGGGTCCTTGAAGCCCCAGGGCCGGTTGCTGCTCCGGGCGGCGGCCAGTTCGCGGTCGAGGATCGCGCCCAGCGCCTCGGCGATGCGGGTGATCTCCGGCAGGCTCCAGGCTTCGGGCGGGATCGGCAGATGGCTTTGCGGCGTGCCCCAGTGCCGGCCGAGCCGGTGGAGCGCCTCGTCCTGCAATTCGACGATGCCGGCATGTTCCCAGTAATCATAGGCGGGCTTCGCCTCGAAACTGTCGCGGGTCAGCACCTCGGGCCCCAGTTCCAGCCCCAGCAGGGCGGCCAGCCGCGCCAGCAGCGAGGTGCCGCTGTTGTGCATGCCGAGAATGAAGGTGACGGGGGCGGTCATGGCACGGCTCTCGGGAAGGCTCTAGAGAATGTCGGCGAAGCTCTTGCGGGTGCGCGCGAACCAGTAATAGCCGATCCAGGCGACAATGAGGCCGGCGAGAAAATGCCAGCCCAGCAGGGTCCAGTCGGGCAGCGTGCCGAAAATCAGCACGGCACGCATCTGCTCCACCGGGATGGTCAGCGGGTTCAGCAGGATCAGCTTCTGGAAAAGGACCGGCAGCCGTTCTACCGGAAACAGGATCGGGCTGATGAACAGCAGGATCATCGCCAGCGGCCCGGTCGCCTGCGCGATGTCACGGAAATACAGGCCAGTCGAGGCCAGGAACCAGGACACGCCCGCCGCCATCAGCACCAGCGATGCCAGCGTCAGCGGCGCCAGCAGCGCGGTCCAGGGCAGGCTGCCGAACACCGCCAGCGCTGCCAGCAGCAGCACACCGAGCCCGACCACGAGATGGAACAGGGCGGAGGCGACCACGACCCAGGGCAGCACCTCCAGCGGGAACACCACACGCTTCACCAGATTGGAATGCTGGTGCAGCAGCGTCGGTGCGCGCACCAGACATTCGATCAGGAAAGTGTGCAGTATCAGGCCGCTGAACAGCACCACGGCGAAGCCCAGCTTGCCGCCGCCGGCGCCGCTCTCCGCCTCGATGCCCCAGCGCGCCTCGAAGATATAGCCGAACACCAGCGTATAGATGGCCAGCTGCAGCAGCGGGTTGGCGAAGGACCAGAACAGCCCCAGCACCGAGCCGCGATAGCGCGACCGCACCTCCTGCATCGCCATCTGGCCAATCAACTGGCGATGGCGGATCAGGCTGCCAAATACGCCGGCAGGTGCGCGCAGCAGGCGCGAGCGCAGGATCGCCGGCCTTTCGGGGCTGGTCTGGTCTGGTCGGGCGGGCAGGCTCACTGATGCCGATCCTTACCGTTTGCCGGGCGCAAAGCGTGGTTGCTTGCGGCCATGCATAGGCCGAGCGCGGCGCGATGGCAAGGCAGGAGGCGGGCAATTGCCCTTCCCCTGATGCGCGGAGCGGGTTAAACCCGGACGCTGAACCGTCACCGATTGCCAACAGCCGGGACCGCCGCCCGCCATGCCTTCCGCCGCCCCCTCCGCGCTGAAAGCGCCGGTCTATTTCCTGCACATCAACAAGACGGCGGGCACCTCCTTTGCCACGGTGGCGCAGCGCGCCTTCCCGGTGGAGCGGACCTGTCCGGCCGGGCTGGTGCCGGAACTGCTCTCCCTGCCGGCGCCGCGGATCAAGAGCTATGACTATTTCCGGGGCCATTTCGGGCTGGGCCTGCCGTCGCTGCTGCCGCGCGGGCAGGCCGAGGCGCTGACCATCTTCACCCTGCTGCGCGACCCGGTGGACCGCGTCATCTCGCAGATCAACGCGCATTTCCGCAATCCGGGCACGGCGCTGCATAAGGCGGTGGTGGAGCGACGCGGCGACGTCAACGCCTGTCTGGCCGAGCCGGAGATCGCGCATATGCTGGCTGACTACCAGACGCGCTCGCTGGGATTGCCGCTCGACCTGGCGGCGCTGAAGATCCAGGGGCCGCCCTTTCGGGGATTGCAGGAACTGACCGCAGAGGCCGCGCGCGGTGTGGACCCGGAGGCGCTGCTGGCGCGGGCGAAGCAGACGCTGGACCGTTGCGCGATGATCGGGCTGGCGGAACGGTTCGACGAATCGGTGCGCTGGCTGGCGCGCTGGCTGGGCGTTCCGCATGACGGCCCGGCGCCGCGCCGCAATGTTTCCGCCTTCAATCCCGATACCGGCAAGCCGAATGCCCTGTCGCGCGCCGACCTGTCGGCGGCGACGATCCACCGGCTGGAGGAGATCAACCGGCTTGACATTGCGTTGTACGAACATGCCACCCGGCTGTTCGAGGCGAGGCGGGCGGCATGACGGGGTCGGCATGAGCGGCAGTCTCTCCTTCCTCGGGCTGGGGGCGCAGAAGAGCGGTTCGACCTGGCTGTATTTCCAGCTCCGCGAGCATCCCGGCCTCTATCTGCCGCCGGTGAAGGAACTGCATTTCTGGGACCGCGACCGCGCGCTCGGCCTCGACTGGTATCGCGCGCAGTTCACCCCGGCGCCGCAGGGCACCAAGGCGGGGGAGATCACCCCGGCCTATGCCATCCTCTCGCATGAACTGATCGCCGAGGTGCGCCGCGAATTCCCCGATATCCGGCTGCTCTATCTCCTGCGCAACCCGGTGGAGCGCGCCTGGTCCGGCGCGCTGATGGCGGTGCCGCGCGCCGAAATGACGGTTGGGGAAGCCTCCGACCGCTGGTTCATCGACCATTTCAATTCCGCCGGTTCGCGCTGCCGGGGCGATTACAAGGCCTGCATGGAGGCGTGGCGGCGCCAGTTCGAGGCGGAACGGCTGCGCTGGTTCCTCTATGACGAGGTGGTGGCTGATCCGCGGTCCGTGCTGGTGGCCTGCGCCGAGCATCTGGGCGTCGATCCCGGCTTCTTCCGCGACCTGCCGGAAGACAGGCTGAACGCCCGCTACAACGAGGGGACGGGCGTGCCGATCCGCCCGTCGCTGCATGCCTATCTGGCGCGGCTGTACCGGCCGCAGATTCTGGCCCTGCAGGACTATCTCAACCGCGACCTGTCGGCCTGGCTGGAAGCCAATGATCGGGCGATGGAGGCGGCACCGCGCCGCTGGCTCGACCGGCTTTTGGGGCGCTAGCTCACCCCGACGATCCAACCCTCGCGGCAGGCCTGCGCTTCGGCATCCTCGGGCAGGGCGAACAGCCGGCCGGTCCGGTCCAGCCAGCGCAGCCCCGCCGCCGAGATCAGCGCGTCGCCATCATGGTCGGAGAAGCTTGCCGGCGCGTCCTGTGCGGGCCCGCTGTCCAGCGCTGCCAGCGCATTGTCCAGCGTGGCACGATCCTTGATCTTCGCGGTATTGCCCAGCGCCTGCCGGCGGAACAGCGTGGGATAGATTTCCGCCAGCACGGCCGGCTTGTCTGCCGGCTCGAACGGCCAGACCGCGACATGGGCAGGGGCCGCCAGCCGGATCGCGCGCAGGGTGCGGATGCCGGCCAGCGCGGCCTTGCCGACCTGTTTCGCGCCGATCAGCTTGAACACGGTTTCGGGATAGGTGGAGGTGGCCGTGCCGCAGGCGGTCTCGGTCCGTCGCTTGTCATTACGCCAGCCGGGTCTCTGCTTGCCGCTGACCCAATAGGAATCGGCGAAATCCGGATGCGTCACCAGCGGGCCAGAATGGAAATCCGGCGCCTCTGCGCTCGCCTGCTCGATCAATTCCCACAGCGCGAAGGCGTCGGCAATGTGTGGCGTGCGGCCCGCCAGATAGCCCTCGCCGGCGATCCAGGGGAAGCCGAAGGCGAAGTCGAAGCCGGCCAGCAGCCGTTCGCCCGCCGCGATGCGCTGGCCGAGCCAGGCGGCGACGGCACCGCGTGTCCAGCGGCCTGCCGGTGGCGCGATCAGGCGCGGGCCCGATCCGTCGGCGCGGCATTCCGCCAGCGCTATGCCGCTGTAGCGGCCTTTCGCGCCGGACCAGTCGATGCCGATATAGGAGTCGAACCGCTCACTCATCGCCGCTCTGGCGCTTGGCGCGCAGCTTCGCCCAATAATCGAGGCGTTTCACCAGCTCGCGCTCGAAGCCGCGTTCCGGCGGGTTATAGAAACGCTGGCGCGGCATGCCGTCGGGGAAGTAGTTCTGGCCGGAAAAGCCTTCCTCGGCATCATGGTCGTACTGGTAGCCCTTGCCATAGCCGATATCCTTCATCATCCGCGTCGGCGCGTTCAGGATATGCATCGGCGGCATCAGCGAGCCGGTCTCCTTGGCCGAGCGCCGGGCGATGCCGAAGGCCTTGTAGCCGGCGTTGGATTTCGGCGCAGTGCCGAGATAGATCACCACCTGCGCCAGCGCCAGCTCGCCCTCCGGGCTGCCGAGGCGCTCATAGGTCTCGGTCCCGGCCATCGCCTGCACGATGGCCTGCGGATCAGCGAGGCCGATATCCTCGACGGCGAAGCGGATCAGCCGGCGGGCGATATAGAGCGGGTCCTCGCCGCCATCCAGCATGCGCGCGAACCAGTAGAGGGCGGCGTCCACATCGCTGCCGCGCAACGATTTGTGCAGGGCGCTGATGAGGTTGTAGTGCCCCTCCCGGTCCTTGTCATAGACCGGGGCGCGGCGCTGGATGGTGGCGGCCAGCCGTGCCGCATCCAGCGGTTCCGGCGCGTGCAGCGCGAACACCTCCTCCGCCAGGTTCAGCAGGAAGCGGCCATCGCCATCGGCCATGGCGCGCAGCGCCTCGCGGGCCTCCGCAGTCAGCGGTACGGCGCGGCCTTCCAGCGCCTCGGCGCGGGACAGCAGCAGCTCCAGCGCCGCATCGTCCAGCCGGCGCAGCACCATCACCTGACAGCGTGACAGCAGTGCCGCGTTCAGCTCGAAGGAGGGGTTCTCGGTGGTCGCGCCGATCAGCGTCACCGTGCCATCCTCGACATAGGGCAGGAAGCCGTCCTGCTGGGCGCGGTTGAAGCGGTGGATCTCATCGACGAACAGCAGCGTGCCCTGCCCGCCGCCCTGCCGGCGATGCTTCGCCGATTCGAACACCTTGCGCAGATCGGCAACGCCGGAGAACACCGCCGACAGCGGCTCGAAATGCAGGTTGGTGCGGTCGGCCAGCAGCCGCGCGATGGTGGTCTTGCCGCAGCCCGGCGGCCCCCACAGGATCATCGAGGCCAGCCGTCCGGCCGCCAGCATCCGCCCGATGGGGGCGTCAGGGCTGAGCAGATGGTCCTGCCCGACCACCTCGCCAATATGGGCGGGGCGCAACCGGTCGGCCAGCGGACGCGGAGCCTGGGATTCGAAGAGCGACATGGCGGCTACTCTAATGCGGTCCGCCCGGCGGGGGAATGGGGGTTCCCTCCTTTGTCATTCCCGGGCTTGTCCCCATGGGCCTCTGGGGAATCCAAGGTTCAGCCTGCTCGGGCGGTCATCCAGCAAGTGGAAGCCTGGACCCCCGCAACAAGTGCGGGGGTGACGGATGGAGTGGATGGCGGGTGAGGGGAGACCTCTTGGCAATTACCCCTGCACCGTGGTTTCCAGCACGCGGTCGCCGCGGCGGATGGAGAGCTGCCATTGCTGGGCGCGGCCGGACAGCGCCTGTTGCAGTTCCTTCACCAGCCCGATCTTGCGGCCATTCACCTGCAGCACGATGTCGCCGGGGCGCAGCGACAGCCGGTCGGCGGGGGAGCCGCGCGCCACGCCGGTGACGATCACGCCCTTGGTGAAGCCGTCCAGCCCCAGCTCCTCGGCATAGGCGGGGTTCAGATTGGCGATTTTGGCGCCGGCGAAGGGATGGGCGCCCTCCAGCACGGTCTCGTTGCGCGCCGGAATTTCCGGCGGCGGCTGCAGGTCGAAGCTGAGTTTCAGTTCGCGGCCCTTGCGCAGCACGGTAAGAATCGCCGTGCCGCCGATCGGCTGGGTGGCGATGCGGTAGCGCAGCGCCTGCGCGTCCTGCAGCTCGATGCCGTTCGCATGGGTGACGACGTCGCCCTGGCGCAGGCCGGCGCGGTCCGCCGGGCCACCCGGATAGACCTCGCCGATCAGCACGCCGACAGGGCGCGGCAGGCCCAGCGCGCTGGCGAGGTCCGCCGTCACGCTCTGGCCGCCAGCGCCGATCCAGGGCCGCGCCGCACTGCCGGTCTCGGCGGCGAGGATGACGGTGCGCACCATGTTCGACGGCACCGCGAAGCCGATGCCGACCGACCCCGCATTGTTGCGCGAATAGATCGCCGTGTTCACGCCGACCAGCCGGCCATCCAGCGTGATCAGCGCGCCGCCGGAATTGCCGGGGTTGATGGCCGCGTCGGTCTGGATGAAGAAGCTGTAATCGGTGATGCCGACCTGGGTGCGTGCGACCGCCGAGACGATGCCGCTGGTCACCGTCTGGCCGACGCCGAACGGGTTGCCGATGGCCAGCACCAGATCGCCGACCTCCACCCGGTCGCTGTCGCCGAGTTCCAGATGCGGCAGTGCCTCGCCATTGGCCTCCAGCTTCAGGACGGCAAGGTCGGTGCGTTCCTCGTCATAGACCAGCGTCGCTGGGAATTCGCGGCGGTCGGACAGCACGACGCGAATCTCGTCGGCGCCGTCGATCACATGATGGTTGGTGACGATCAGCCCGTCCGGCCGCACGATGACGCCGGAACCCAGCGAATTCTGCACACGCTCGCGCGGGGTGCCGAAATTGTCGCCGAAGAAGCGCCGGAAGAACGGGTCGTTGAACAAGGGCGACAGGCGCTGCTGCACCACCTTTCGGGTGAAGATGTTCACCACCGCGGGGGCGGCCTCCTTCACCAGCGGCGCGAAGGAATAACGCAGCGTCTCGGCATCGGGCGGTACCGCGCGCTGCTGTGCAGAGGACGCGCCGGGCGCTATCGCGGCGAACAGCAGGGCAAGGACGAGGAACAGCGGTTTCATCGGGTTCATGGCGGTTATGTAGGATAGGCTTGCCGCCATTGCCAGAGCTGTCAGTCAGGGCCATATGGCACTGGCCTGTAAGGCCCCTTCGATGGCAGGGTGCAGCGGGAACAGCCGAGACAGGTTAGCATGACCATCCAGCCCATTCATCCCGGCAGCAATCCAGGCCAGGGCGGCCCGCGCGTCACCGCCGTGTTGGGGCCGACCAATACCGGCAAGACCTACCTCGCCATCGAGCGGATGCTGGGGCATTCCACCGGCATGATCGGCTTTCCCCTGCGCCTGCTGGCGCGGGAGAATTACGACCGCATCGCCCGCATCCGCGGCGCCGGGCAGGTGGCGCTGATCACCGGCGAGGAGAAGATCGTCCCGCCGCATGCGCGCTATTTCGTCTGCACCGTGGAATCCATGCCGCTGGACCGGCGGGTCTCCTTCCTCGCCGTCGATGAAATCCAGCTCTGTGCCGACCGCGAGCGCGGCCATGTCTTCACCGACCGGCTGCTGAACGCGCGCGGGCTGGACGAGACCATGTTCCTGGGCGCGGAGACCATCCGCCCGCTGCTGAAGCGGCTGATCCCCGAGGCGCATTTCGTCACCCGGCCGCGCTTTTCGACGCTCAGCTATACCGGCTACAAGAAGGTGACGCGGCTGCCGCGCCGGTCCGCCGTGGTCGCGTTCTCCGCCGCCGACGTCTATTCGCTGGCCGAACTGGTGCGCCGTCAGCGTGGCGGCACGGCGGTTGTGCTGGGCGCGCTCAGCCCGCGTGCGCGCAACGCGCAGGTGGAGATGTACCAGGCTGGCGAGGTCGATTATCTGGTGGCGACCGACGCCATCGGCATGGGGCTGAACATGGACCTCGACCATGTCGCCCTGGCGCGGCTCGGCAAGTTCGACGGGCGCGGCCCGCGCCGCCTGACGGCACCGGAACTGGCGCAGATCGCCGGCCGTGCCGGGCGGCACATGACCGATGGCAGTTTTGGCGTTACCGCCGAGGTGGCGAGCATCGAGGAGGAGCTGGTCGAGCAGATCGAAACCCATGCCTTCGAACCGCTGAAGGCGCTGACCTGGCGGGCCAGCCGGCTGGATTATCGCAGCGTCGGCAGCCTGCGCCGCAGCCTGGAGGAACGGCCGCCGCAGCCCTTCCTGATGCGCCAGCGCGATGCCGGCGACATGGCCGCGCTGGAAATCCTGTCGCGCAACGAGGATCTGCTGGCCCGCGCGCAGAACCCGGCGACCGTGCGGCTGTTGTGGGATGTCTGCCAGGTTCCGGATTTCCGCAAGCTACTGACCGATCACCACACCGCGCTGCTGGCGCGGATATTCCTGCAGCTCACCGATGGCGTGAACGGAAAATTGTCGCAGGACTGGGTCGGCAAGCAGCTGGAGCAGATCGACAGCATTCTGGGCGATATCGAGACGCTGGTGGAGCGCATCGCCCATATCCGTACCTGGAACTACATCGCCAATCGCGGCGACTGGATCGACGATCCGGCGCACTGGCAGGAACGCGCCCGCAGCATCGAGGAGAAGCTGTCCGATGCGTTGCATGAGCGGCTGACGCAGCGTTTCGTGGATCGCCGCAGCGCCGTGCTGGTGAAGCGCATGAAGGATCAGGACGAGCTGCTGGCTGCCGTGCGCGCCGATGGCGAGGTGCTGGTGGAGGGCCATGCCATCGGCCGGCTGGAGGGGCTGAGCTTCATCGTTGACGACAAGGCGGTGGGCGACGAGGCGAAGGCACTGCGCACCGCCGCGCGCCGGGCGCTGGCCAGCGAGATGCCGGATCGTGTTCGCCGGCTGGAGGAGATGCCCGATACCGGTTTCCGGCTGATGCCGGACGGGCGCATCGGCTGGAAGCAGCAGGAAGGCGACGAGGCGGCGGTCGGTCGCCTCAGGCGCGGCGATTCCATGCTGAAGCCGCGTCTGGAGGCGCTCGGCGACGATCTGCTGACACCGGCACTGCGCGATCGGGTGGAGACGCGTCTGACGGCCTGGCTGACCGCGACCATTGGCCAGGCGCTGGGTCCGCTGGCCAAGGCGCTGGCGGCGGATGTCTCCGGTACCGCACGCGGCCTGATCTTCCAGCTGGGCGAAGGGTTGGGCAGTCTGCCGGTTGCACCGCTGGCGCCCACGTTGAAGCTGTTGCAGGAGGCTGACCGCAAGGCGCTGGCGCGGCTCGGCGTGCGCTTTGGAACGGAGGCGGTGTTCTTTCCGGCCCTTTTGAAGCCGAAGGCCGTGGCGCTGCGCGCCGTGCTCTGGTCGGTACATACGAATGCACGGCCGATCCCGCATCCGCCGCCCGCCGGCCGTGTCTCGGTACCGGCGGAAGAATTGGAGGCGCCGGAGGGGTTTGTGCCGGCCATCGGCTATATGGCGGTGGGGCCGCGCCTGCTGCGCCTCGACATGGCCGAACGTATCGCCGCCACCGCCCGCCGGTTGCTGCGCGAGGGAGAGGGTGGCTTCCCGCCGTCAGCGGAGATCATGTCGCTGGCCGGCTGCACGGCGGAGGAACTGCCGGCGCTGCTGGCGGCGCTGGGGTATCGCACGGTCGAGCAGAAAACGGAGGATGGTACGGCCATTGTGATCTTCCGCAAGGCGCAGCACCGTCCTAAAAGCGGGCCAAAGCGCAAGCCGCGCGCGAAGGCTGCGGAACCGGCGACGCATCCCGAACGGATGCAGCCTGCGGCCAGGGCGGACCGGCGCAAGCCAGCTAAGGGCGCGAAGCCTGCGCCTAAGCCCGCACCCGCCGCGAAGCGCCCGCAGGCTTTCGACAGCCCCTTCGCCGCGTTGAAGGATCTGATGCGGAAATGAGCGGCGAGACCATCAGGCTCGACAAATGGCTGTGGTTCGCGCGCTTCTGCAAGAGCCGCACGCTGGCTGCCAAGCTGTGCGAGACCGGCAAGGTGAAGCTGGGCGGCAAGCCGGTCGGCAAGGCGAACCAGCCCTTGCGTGTGGGCGATGTGCTGACCTTTCCGCTGGGTCCGCATGTGCGGGTGATCGAGGTGGCGGCGCTGGGCACCAGGCGCGGCCCGGCCACCGAGGCGCGCACGCTCTATGCCGATCTCGCCCCGCCGGAAGCGAAGCCGCCAACCCCGCCGGAGGAACAGTCTCCCGCCGCGCGGGAGCGTGGGGCGGGCCGACCGACCAAGGCTGACCGCCGCGCCACCGACCGGCTCATCGATCCGTTCGAGTAGTCACCCCACGCCGGCCTGCAGCAGGTCGTGGATATGCACGAAGCCCTGCGGCTTGCCATCCTCGCCGACCACGAACAGGCCGGTGATGCGGCGCTCGTTCATGATCGCCAACGCCTCGGCGGCCAGCGCGTCCGGGCGGATCGTCTTGGGGTCGCGGGTCATGACCGCGCCCGCCGTCTCGCTCAGCAGGGTGGGGGCCATATGGCGGCGCAGATCGCCGTCGGTGATGATACCGGCCAGCCGGCCCGCCGCATCGACGATGCCGGCGCAGCCGGTGCCATGTTCGCTGATGCCCAGCAGCACGTCCGACATCGGCGCGTCGGGGCCGCTCAGCGGCAGCCGGTCGAGCCCACGCATCATCGCCTTCACCTTCAGCAGCTGCTTGCCCAGCTTGCCGCCCGGATGGAACACCTGGAAATCGGCGGCGGTGAAGCTCTTGCGCTGCAGCAGCGTGACCGCCAGCGCGTCGCCCAGCGCCAGCATCAGCGTGGTCGAGGTGGTGGGGGCGAGGCCCATCGGGCAGGCCTCCGGGCAGGCCGGCAGCACCAGCGCCGCATCGGACGCCTCGGCCAGCGAGCTGCCGGCGCGCTCGGTCACGCCGATCAGCGGAATCCGGAAGCGCGCGGCATAGTGCAGAATATCGGCCAGTTCCGTGGTGTCGCCGGATTTGGAGAAGGCAATCACCGCATCCTCGGTGCCGATCATGCCAAGGTCGCCGTGGCTCGCCTCGCCGGGATGGATGTAGTAGGCGGTGGTGCCGGTCGAGGCCAGGGTCGCCGCCAGCTTGCGCGCGATATGGCCGGATTTGCCCATGCCGGTGACGATCACCCGGCCCTTGACGCCGGCCAGCAGGTCGGCAGCCTTGCAGAAGGCGCTGCCGAACGGTCCGTCGAGCTGCCGCGCCAGCGTCTCCAGCGCCTGCGATTCGATCTCCAGCACGCGCCTGGCGTGGGCGATGTCCTCGGCATGGAGATCCGTGGGCGCGGCGGTGGTATCGGCGGTCTTCATGGGCATGTCCCGATTGCGGTCTGGGATGAGGATGTTGCGCGACTATATGCGCCTGCCGGCCCACGCGATCAATGGACTCACGCCTCCAGCCGTTTCAGGAACCAGCGCACGAGGCGCTTCCACAGCTCGTCCTTCAGCGCCGAATCCTCGACGCCGGTATCGAGGTTGGGGTTGTCGTTGATCTCGATGACGAAGACGCCGCGCTCGTTCTGCTTCAGATCGACGCCATAGAGCCCGCTGCCGATGAGGCGCGCGGCCTTCACCGCGACATCCACCACTTCCGGCGGCGCCTGCTCGATGGCAAAGCTCTTGAAGCCGCCATGGGTCGCCGGCCCGTCGGCATTGTGCTTCACGATCTGCCAGTGCTTCTTGGCCATCAGATACTGGCACACGAACAGCGGCTCGCCATCCAGTACGCCGACGCGCCAGTCATAGTCGGTCGGCATGAATTCCTGCGCCAGGATCAGGTCGGATTCCTCCAGCAATTCGCGGCTGATCTTCTTCAGCTCGGCCCGGTCGCCGGCCTTGTGGACGCCACGGCTGAAGGACCCGTCGGGGATCTTCAGCACCATCGGATAGGCCAGCTCACTCTCCAGCTCCTCCAGGCTCTTCATGGCGTTGACCACCACGGTCTTCGGCGTCGGCACCTTGTTGGCCTTCAGCAGCTCCGCCAGATAGACCTTGTTGGTGCAGCGCAGGATCGAGGTCGGATCGTCGATCGCCGGCATGCCTTCCAGCTCCGCCTTCTTGGCGAAGCGGTAGGTGTGGTTCTCGATGGTCGTGGTTTCGCGGATGAACAGCGCGTCATATTCGGCGAGGCGCAGATAGTCCTTCTTCTCGATCAGCTCGACATCCACGCCCATGCCCTCGGCGACGCGGATCAGCTTCTTCAGCGAGGAGGGATCGGAGGGCGGCAGCTCCTCCTTCGGGTTGTACAGCACCGCCATGGTGTATTTCGCCGGCGCGCGGGTCTTCGGCTGGCGCCAGCCGGCGCGGGTGTACTGGTCCAGCGCCCAGTTGAACAGGGTGTGCTGGTCTTCGTCGAGATCGTCGATGCCGAGCGCGCTGATGCCGGTGATCTTCAGCCATTCGCCATGCCGGACCGTGACTTCCAGCAGCGGGCAGCGGAAGCGGTCGAACACATGCCGGGCGAAGGCCTGGAAACGGCTGTCATAGGGATAGCCGAAGGCGATGCGCAGCCGGAAGGATTCGCCGGGCGGGTTGACCAGCCGCTTCACCCGCCGGTTCAGCTCTTCCTCCAGATCGGCGATCTCGCCGGAATACAGACTGCGCTGGCGCAGCTGCAGGATGGTATCAACCGTCGGCAGCACCCGGTGGCTGCGCGCCTCGGCCAGCAGCGAGCAGTAATAGCCCTGGGAGAGATAGGCATAGCTGCGCGACAGGTTGATGATCTTGGGGTGCTGCAGCTTCAGGCTCTGCGGCAGGGCGATATAGTCGCGCGTGCGCAGGATCGCGCGATCCTCCTCCATGCCGGTGAAATCGGCCCGGCGGTCAACGACAATGACCCAGTCGCTCATGAACCCTTTTGCTCCCGTCGCTTCAGCACGATGGCGGCACGCAGATCGTTGCGGCCATACCGCGCCATTGTCTCGAATTCGCGTTTCGGTATCGGCATGTTGGCCTTATCGGAGATCAAATCCAGATGGTCGGGATCGACCAGCGGATCGTGGGCATAGATGAAACGCTCGTCCTGCGCATGCACCACGATCCAGTGCGGCACATTCTCGCGATACATGCGGTAGAGGCTAATCAGAACGATGGGAATGGCGCCCTGTTCCAGCGCCACCGTCATCTCCTCCAGCGTCAGCGCGCGCTGATGCACCGCGATGTCGGTTTCCGCCATCTGTTCGGCGAATTCGTCGGAGACCAGCTGGATGACGCGCTTCTTTTCCGCGCTGCGCACGGTGTCCAGGAAGAACGGCGCCTCGCTGTTGACATAGAGATCGACCGCGAAGCCGCGCCGGTGCGCCGCCAGCGCGATGCCATAGGGGCCGCAGCCGCCATGGCCCGACGACATGAAGATCGAGGTCGCCTCGCGCCAGAGCTGCAGTTCCAGGCGCTGTCCCAGCTCGGTCGCCGGCTCCAGCGCCTTCATCGCCATCATCAGGGCGGCGGGGCCGCAGGTGAAATCCGTGGTCTGGCTGTAATAGGGCACGCGGGTTTCCGGCGGCACCACATAGGGGCGCAGCCGCTTCTGGTAGCGCAGCGCCTCGCTGTGATCCTCGTAATAATCGAGATAGCGCCCGAATCGGCGATAGCCCGCCGCCTCGTACAGCCGGGTGGCGGCCCGATTGTCGGGCCGGACCTCAAGGCGCATCAGCCAGGCATCTTCCTCGATGGCGGCCTGCTCGGCGGCCAGCAGCAGCGCCTGGCCGACACCCTGGCCGCGCGCCGCCGCCGCGACCGCCAGCGAATAAATCCGCGCCAGCGAGGTGCCGCGCCGGAACAGCGCCAGCACATAGCCCAGAAGATGGCCGTTCTTGTCCTCCGCCAGCAGGCAGGCGGCATGGGCGCGCGTCAGCAGGTACTGGAAGTTGCGGCGGGTCAGCCGGTCGGTCTCGAAACTGCGTGTTTCCAGCTCCAGCAACGCGTCGATATCTCCGACCGTCGCCGGGCGGATCGCGGGCGAGTCGGGCAATGGGGGCAGGGCACTTGCGGCGGACACGATATCGGTCGGCAACGCCATTAGATTGCAGGAATATTTCTATATTTAGTTGGATTGCCGGGCCGCGTCCAGTTCAACCGGGGCCGTCCTGTCCTGCGCGATCCGCCGGTCGTCCAGCGGGCTGAAGGAGTCCACCAGAAAATCGCGGAATGCCGCCATCGGCCGGCGCGGCGCGGCGGGGTCGGGGATCATGCCCGGACGGAAGTCCCAGTCGAGGAAGGGGCGCAGCAGGGCGGGATCGCCGCTCAGCACATGCACCGGCACGGCGCGGGAGCCGGTATCGCCGGCGATGAAGCCGGGCGGCTGGTGGTCGCCCAGCAGGATCAGCAGCGTGCGGTCATCGGCATGGCGTGCGGCATAGGCTTGCAGTACGGCCAGCGCCCGGTCCAGTGCCACCGCATAGGCCAGGCGGATGCGGCCGGTATCCTGCCAGAGCGCCTCCGGGTCGCCGCCCTCCCGGGGCAGATCTCGGAACAGCGATCCGTCGCCCAGCCGCTCCCAGTCCTCGACCAGCGGCGCCAGCGGCGTGAAGGGGGCGTGGCTGTCGATCAGCGAGAATTTGGCGAAGACCGGCGGGCGCCCGCCCGGCGGCAGGCGGCGCTCATCCTGCTCGAAACGATGCAGCGTGTACTGGTCCGGCATGGTCTTCCAGCCATAGGCCGGGCCTGCATAGCCCATCTCGCCGGCGGTCAGTGTCGCGTCGAAGCCGAAGAAGCCGCCGGCCGGCCAGGGCCGGGTGATGGCGGGCTCATAGGCGATGGTGCGGTAGCCGGCCTTCGCGAAATAGCGTTCCAGCGTGCGGCGGTTTCCGGTGGTCAGCAAATCGTAGCGCTGCTGGCTGTCGATGGTGAGGCCGGACAGGACCGAGGCATGGGCCAGCCAGGACTGGCCGCCCGCCATCGGCGCCACCAGCCAGCCCGACACCGCCTGCAGGCCGGCGGCCTCCGCCGTCGCGGCGAAACGCTCCAGCCGGGCCGTGATGCGCGGAGCGTAGAGCGGGTTGGTGAGCGCGCTTTCGCCATAGGATTCGACAAAACCCAGCAGCACGTCCGCGCCCTTCAGCCCGGCCAGCAGCCGGTTGCGGGGGATATCCTGCAAACTGTCCTCGGCCTCGGCGGCGCGGAAGGCAGGTTCGCTCGTCTGCAGCTCGCGGTATTGCGTCCATTGGCTGACAAGCGCCACGCCGGCGCTGGTCGAGGCCGGCCAGTAGGTGCCGAAATAGTCGGGACGTTCGCGTTGCAATGTCTGCACGGTGACGCCGGTCAGTGCCAGCAGCAGCGCCACGGCCTTCACGCCGGGATGCCGGCCCAGACGCTGTACCGACCGCGCCGCCCGCAGGACAAGCCCATAGGCAGCCACCGGCAGCAGAAAGAGGCCCAGCAACGCCGCCAGCCCGCCCCACAGGCCGAAGCTGCCGATGGCGAGGTCATGCAGCGCGCGGATCAGCGGCAGGTCGAGGGCCAGATTCAGGGGCCGGTTCAGTGCCAGCCGGACCATCAGGTCGCCCAGTGCCAGCACGGTAACCAGCGCCGCCAGCGCTGCTGCCAGATGCCGCGCCCGCTTTCCGCGCAGCGCCGGCACCAGCGCAAGGGCCGCCAGCACCGCCAGCGCTTCGACCGAGAAAGCGACCAGATGCGTCGGCCAGTAGGTAGGCATGCGGAACGGCAGCGCCACCAGCCAGGAAAGGCCGAGGGCGAGCAGCAGGTAGGACAGAACGGGCATCAGGGGCATGGCGGACCGGCTTTGGCGGAAGTCTCAGCCGGGGCGTTTGCGCTCCCACGCCCAGGCATGCTCGACGATGGTATCTAGGTCGCTCATCGTTGGTTCCCAGTTGAGCACGCGCTTTGCCTTGGCGATATCGGCGACCAGCCGGGCCGGGTCGCCCGGCCGGCGCGGACCGTGACGGACCGGCAGTGCCTTGCCGGTGACCCGCTCCACGGTTTGCAGCACCTGCAGTACGGAACGGCCCTCGCCGCCGCCCAGATTGAAGGCGCCCGACTCGCCGCCGTCGCGCAGATGCTCCAGCGCCAGCATGTGCGCCCGGCACAGATCCAGGACATGCACATAGTCGCGGATGCAGGTGCCGTCCGGCGTGTCGTAATCGCTGCCGTTCACCACCATCTCCGCGCGCTTGCCGAGTGCCGTGTGCAGCGCCAGCGGGATCAGATGGGTTTCCGGTTCATGCCGCTCGCCCAGCCGTGCCCCGGGATCGGCCCCGGCGGCGTTGAAATAGCGCAAGGCCGCCCAGCGCAGCCCGTGGCTGTCGGCGCGCGCTGCCAGCGCCTGCTCGACCAGCAGCTTCGATTCGCCATACGGGTTGATCGGCTTTGTGGGGTGATCCTCCGGGATTGGTATGGTTTCCGGCTCGCCATAGATCGCGGCGGTGGAGGAGAACACCAGCGGCGGCGGCACATCCCGCGCGGTCAGCACATCGAGGAACACCAGCGTGCGCCGGTGATTATTCTCCAGATAGCGCTCCGGTTCGCGCACCGACTGGCCGGCCTCAATGAGGGCCGCGAAGTGGAGAACGGCATCGGGCCGCCCCTCGTCCAGCAGCCAGCCGACCAGCGCCGCGTCGCCGATATCGCCGGTGACCAGCCGCGCGCCACTGACCGCGACCGCCTCTTCATGGCCGCTGACGAGATTGTCCAGGACCACGACATCATGTCCGGCCTCTGCCAGCATCAGCGCCATCTGGCTGCCGATATAGCCAGCGCCGCCGGCGATCAGGATATGCTGCTTCGTCTTCGCCACGGTGGCTCCCGCCTTGTTCTTTTTGGCACTTCCCTTTAGCACAGGGCGCAACCCGGTACCCCTGCCGACTTGACGGGAGGAAGCCGCCGGAACAGTGTGCCAGTCAAGTTTCGATCAACAAAAAGCAACATAACCGCAAGATGCCTCAAGCTGCCGTCGCCATCATCACGCGGACCAAGGACCGCCCGCTGTTGCTGCGCCGGGCGGTGGAGAGCGTGCTGGGCCAGACCCATGCCGGCTGGGTGCATGTGATCGTCAATGATGGCGGCGATCCGGCGGCGGTGGAGCAGGTGGTGGCGCCGCAGGCGACGCGCTATGCCGGGCGGCTGATCCGGGTGGACAATCCGCACTCTCTGGGCATGGAGGCGGCGTCCAACAAGGGTATCGCCGCCAGCGACAGCCGCTATCTCGTGATCCATGACGATGACGATAGCTGGGAACCTGCCTTCCTGGAAAAGATGACGGCGCTGCTGGAGGCGAGCAAACCGCCGGTCGCCGGTGCGATCTGCCATAGCGTGCTGGTGCGCGAAGCCATTGAGGGCGAGACGGTCACGGAAACGGCGCGGGAGGATTTCAACACCGACCTGCTTGCCGTCTCGCTGGCGCAGATGGCGGTGCGCAACCTGTTCCCGCCGATCTCGTTCCTGTTCCAGCGGGCGGCGCTGGACGCCGCCGGTGCTTTCCGCGAGGAGCTGCCGGTGCTGGGCGACTGGGATTTCAATCTGCGCTTCCTGCGCCATCATGAGATTGCCGTGCTGCCAGAGAAGCTCGCCTTCTGGCACCACCGCATCGCTGCCGGGGGCGCTGACTATGCCAACAGCAGCATGGAGGACGGCGCCGCGCGCCATGCCCGCCACGATACCTTGATCCGCAACGAATTGCTGCGTGCCGATATGGAGGCCGGGCGGGTGGATATCGGCTTCCTCGCCAACTTCGCGGCGGCCTCGCGCGATATCGTGCCGGGGCATCTGCTGGAGGAACGCCTGCCACCCCCGGCGCGGGCCACGCTGGACGGGCTGCGCGACGATCTGCGCCTGACCGGTGACAGGCTGCGTCAGGCCGAGGCGGAAATTACGCAGCTGCGCGCCGCGCATGCCGATCAGCAGGGCGTGATCGCCGGCCTGAACCGGCAGATCGAGACGATGTACCGCTCGACCAGCTGGCAGGTGACGGCGCCGCTGCGCTTCGCCAGGCGCCTGGCGAAGCGCCTGACCGGCAGGAGCTAGAGCGCCAGAATCATGCGCGTCCTGTTCATCGATACCAAGCCCTTCAATCCCAACCGATACATCGCGCGCGCCGTGTTCGAGGCGCTGGCCGCCGATCCGCGCGTGGCGGAAGCGATATGGGCGGAGTACGCCGACGCCGTGCCGCTGGCGCAGGCGACGAAGTTCGACCTGCTGTTCGCTTTCGACGGGGAGGAGGCGCGCAACCCGGTCATCGATCATCTGCTGCGGCTGATCCCGCGCAGCCTGGTCTGGTTCACCGAAGACCCCTATGAGCGCGGCGTGAACCTGCCGCTGGCCCGGAAATTCGACCTGATCTTCACCAATGACGGGACCAGTGCTGATTTCTATGACGGGCGCGGCATCCATCTGCCGCTGGCCGCCGATCCGGCACGGCATCGTTTCGAGATCGCCACGGCGGCACCGCGCTACGACATCTTCTTCGCCGGGACCGCCTGGCCGAACCGGCTGAAATTCCTGCGCGCGCTGAAGCAGCACCGTCCGGACCTGCGCTGCAAGTTCGTGCTGGTGACGAATGACGCGCTGGACCCGCATCTGGGCGATCTGCGCGACGGCTTCAGCTTCACGCCGGGCGTGTCGATCCGCGATTTCTGCCGGCTGGCCAATGCGGCAAGGCTAACGCTCACCCTGCCGCGCAAATTTTCGACATCCGACGCCGATCCGGAAGCCGCCAGCGACACGCCGGGGCCGCGCTTCTTCGAGGTGGCGCTGGCCGGCTCCTGCCAGATCGTCGATGCGGAGACCACGAAGGCGGCATCCGGCCTGTTCGAGGAGGGCACGCATTATCTGGGCTTCCGCACCATGGAGGAATGCCTGGCGCAGATCGACGCGGCGCTGGCAGACGATGACAGACGGCTAACCATCGCGCGGGCGGCACAGGCGCATGTGGCGGAAAATCATCTCTACGCCAGCCGCGTGGCGGCGATGCTTGACCGCGCGGCGGACCTGCCGGCGAAGCCGCTGCCGGCAGCCGAAGGCAAGCCGCGCATGCTGTTCGTCACCCACAACATCGTCCAGCATGGCCGCTTCGGTGGGGCGGAGACCTATCTGGAGGCGATCCGCCAGCACATCGGCGCGGTGGAGCCCTGGATACTGGTGCCGGACACGCGCAAGCCGGATGGCCGCAGCTTCCTGCTCTATGACCGCGATCTCACGGTGCGCCAGACGATCCGCCTCGCGCGGCCCAGCCATCCCGATCTGCTGACCCATCCGGAGCTGGAGATCGCCTTCCAGAAGCTGCTGGCGGAATACGGCTTCGCCGCCGTGCATTTCAACCATCTGCTGGGCTTCGTGCCGTCGCTGCCGCTGGTGGCGAAGGCGATGGGCGCGCGCACGCTCTATTCGCTGCACGATTATTATCCGCTGTGCGAGCGCTTCAACCTGCTCGGGCCGGATGGGCGCTATTGCGACATCGAAAACCTGCCGGAGGGCGCCTGGGATACCAGCCTTGCCCTGATCCAGGGGGTCGATCCCGACAGCCAGGCGCGGCGCCGGCGCTTCTGGCGCGAGAGCCTGTCGGCCATCGACATCGTGCTGGCCGGCTCCGAGGCGAGTGCCCGACTGCTGCACCTGATTTACCCGGAGACCGAGGCACGCACCCGGCTGTTGCTGCCGCCAATCAACCGGGTCGAGCCGGCGGCGCGGTCGGAAGGTGGGCCGCTGAAGGTGGCGCATCTCGGCAATTTCGCGCGCCACAAGGGGGCCGATGCGATCCTTGATGCCATCGCGCGCTGCGCCGGCCAGCCGCTGGAGTTCCATATCTTCGGGCGGATCGACCCGGAATATCAGGCGCGGCTGGAAGCGCATGCAGGCCCAGAGGGTGGGAGCGGTGTCGTGCTGCACGGCCCGTTCAATGGCGGCGCGGTGCCGGCGGCGCTGGCCGAATGCGATGTGATGCTGTTCCTGTCCACCTGGCCGGAGACCTATGGCATCACCCTGTCGGAGGCGCAGGCCGCCGGCCTCGTGCCCATCGTCACCGATATCGGCGCGCCGGCCGAGCGGGTGCGCGACGGCGAGAACGGGTTTCTGGTGCCGGTCGGGGATGGCAAGGCGGTTGCTGATATCCTGCTGTCGCTAGCGGCAGACCCCCTAATGGCGAACCGGGGCCGGCTGGATACCCTGCGCGCGCAGCTGCCCGATGTGCCGGGCATTGATGGGTACGGCTTCGTCAGCGGGCTGGAGGATATCTATGCCGGGCTGGCGCTGGTACCGGGTGCAAAGCTGGACACCCGCCGGCTGCTGTCGCTGCAGGAGTTCGGCCAGTTCCTCGACAGCCCGTTCTGGACACGGCGCGGCGGCCTGGCTTTCCTGACCGGCGGGCAGGGCATCGGCTTTCTGGTCCGCCGCTTCATCGTGGTCGCCCGCACCGACGGGTTTGGCCTCGCGCTGCGGCTGGCGCGGCACAAGCTGCGGGCGATCCTGCACCGGATGCGCATGGCATGAAGCACGACGCCCTGAAAATCCTGATCGTCAGCGGCACGCCGGATGCGCTGAACAGCAATGCCGGTTTGCGCAGCCATGTCGGCGAGGGCTTCCGCACGGCCTTTCCCGAGGCGACAATCGTCGTCTCTTCCTATGAGGATGGGCTGCGCCAGGCGCGCGCGCTGAAGCCCGATCTGGCGCTGGCATTCGGCTCGATCATGCTGGACAGCAGCGATTTCGGCCCGCTGGCGGAAGAGATGCGGCGGACCGGCGGCAAGCTGGCCTTCTGGCTGCATGACGATCCCTACGAGTTCGACATGAATGCCCGCATCTACGGCATGGCGGATGCGATCTTCACCAATGACCGGGCGAGCCTCGATTTCTACCCGCCGAACCTCGCCGTGCATCACCTGCCGCTGGCCGGCAGCCGCGCCGTGCATTGGCGCCCGGTCGAGTGCCGTGCCGGGCCGGAGCTGTTCTTCTGCGGCCACCGTTTCGCCAACCGCGCCCGGCTGTTCGGTGATCTCGCCCATCATGCCCAGGCGCTTGGCGCTTCGATGACAATCGTCGGCAGCGGCTGGGAGCGTGATGCCATCGCAGGCGTGACAGCCATGCGCTTGCCGGGGGCGGCGCTGCCCGACCTCTATGCCGCGTCGCTGGCGGTCGCCAATGTCGGGCGCGACGAGAGCCTCGCCAACCGGCGCTTTGCTATCCGTCCCTCCACGCCGGGACCGCGCAGTTTCGAGGCGGCCTTCGCCGGCGCGGCGCAGATCATGCTGGTGGAGGGGCTGGAAATTCTCGATTATTTCGAGCCGGAGACGGAAATCCTGCTGGCCGACGATGCCGACGGCTTCGCCGCGCAGTGGGACAGGCTGCTGAAGGATCGCGACCTCAGCCTGAAGCTTGGCCGCAACGCACAACGCCGCGCCGAGGCCGAGCATGGCTACGAGGCGCGCGCCCGGCGCATCGTCGAACTCGTATTCGGCTAGAATAACGCCTATCTGAACTGTTTGCCCTTTCCGGAATTTCGGAGACCATGATGGAGCGCCTCGACCAGACCCCGGTGCACTCGGCGCCGCAGGTGATCCGCCGCGAGGATTACACGCCGCCGGATTTCCGGGTGGACCGCATCGACCTGCATGTCGATATCCGCGAGGGCGAGACCATCGTGACCTCGACATTGTCGGTGATCGGCCGGCCGGAGCGCGACAAATACGCGCCGCTGGTGCTGGACGGGCAGAATCAGGAACTGATCTACCTGAAGATCGATGGCGAGGATGTGCCACCCTGCAAATACACGGTCGGCGAGGAACGGATGACCGTGGAGGAGGTGGCTGACCGCGCGCTGGTCGAGATCCGCACCCGCATCCATCCAGAGACGAACACGGCGCTGGAGGGGCTCTACCGTTCGGGGTCGATGTACTGCACCCAGTGCGAGCCGGAGGGCTTCCGCCGCATCACCTACTTCGTGGACCGGCCCGACAATATGGCGCTGTTCACCACCACCATCGAGGCGGACAAGGAAGCCTGTCCGGTGCTGCTGTCGAACGGCAACCCGTTGGGCGCAGGCGATCTGCCCGGCGGCCGGCACTGGGCGAAATGGGAAGACCCGTTCCGCAAGCCGGCCTATCTGTTCGCGCTGGTCGCCGGCGACCTCGTGCCGGTGACCGACAAGTTCGTCACGGCATCGGGGCGCACGGTCGATCTGCGCATCTATGTCGAGCAGGGCAACGAGAACAAATGCGCCCATGCCATGGACTCGCTGAAGCGCTCCATGCGCTGGGACGAGGAGGTGTTCGGGCTGGAATACGACCTCGACATCTTCATGATCGTCGCGGTCGGCGACTTCAACATGGGCGCGATGGAGAACAAGGGCCTCAACATCTTCAATGCTAAATACGTGCTGGCCAAGCCCGACACCGCGACCGACAGCGACTATCAGCTGATCGAGGGCATCATCGCCCACGAATATTTCCACAACTGGACGGGCAACCGCGTCACCTGCCGCGACTGGTTCCAGCTCAGCCTAAAGGAAGGGCTGACGGTGTTCCGCGACCAGGAATTCTCCGCCGACATGAATGCGCGCTCGGTGAAGCGCATCCAGGATGTGCGGGCGCTGCGCGCCGCCCAGTTCCCGGAGGATGCGGGGCCGATGGCGCATCCGGTACGGCCCGATTCCTATATCGAGATCAATAATTTCTATACCGCCACCGTCTATGAGAAGGGGGCGGAGGTGGTGCGCATGTACCACACGTTGCTGGGTACCGAGGGCTTCCGCAAGGGCATGGATCTGTATTTCCAGCGTCATGATGGCGATGCCGTCACCTGCGAGGATTTCTGCCTCGCCATGGAGGCCGCCAACGGCGCCAATCTCTCGCAGTTCCGCCGTTGGTACGAGCAGGCCGGCACGCCGCAGGTGAAGGCCAGTGGACGCTATGATGCGGCGGCCCGCACCTATACGCTGACCATCGAGCAATCGACCGCACCGACGCCCGGCCAGCCGGACAAGCAGCCGCTGCTGCTGCCGATGGCGATGGGGCTGGTCGGCAAGAAGTCGAAGGCCGATCTGCCGTTGCAGCTCGACGGCGAGAACGCCGTTCACGGGACCGAGCGCGTGCTGCGTGTGACCGAGGCACGGCAAATCTTCACCTTTGTCGATGTCGATGAGGAGCCGGTGCCCTCGCTGTTCCGTGGCTTCTCCGCCCCGGTGAAGCTGGATGCCGGGCATGACGAGGATGACCTCGCCTTCCTGATGGCGCATGACAGCGACGAGTTCAACCGCTGGGAAGCCGGGCAGGCACTGGCCCGCAAGCTGCTGCTCGGCATGGTGGATGAGCGCGCCGCCGGCCGGGAGATGACCGTACCCGACAGTTTCGTCGCCGCCTTCCGCCGGGTGCTGACCGATGGCGAGGCTGCGCCGGCTTTCCGCGCGCAGGCGCTGGCGCTGCCCAGCGAGGGCGATATCGGCGAGGCGATGCGCACCATCGATGTCGATGGCATCCATGCGGCGCGCGAGCATCTGCGGCGCTTTCTGGCCGGCAAGCTGAAATCGGAATTGCGCGCGACCTACGAGGCGATGGCGGTGCCGGGTGTTCAGCTGGACGGCGAGGCCATCGGCAAGCGGGCGCTGCGCAATCTGTGCCTGGGCTACCTGGCCGGGCTGGATGCGGACGGGCTGGCGCTGGCGGCAGCCCAGTTCGATGCCGCCGAGGTGATGACCGACAGTGTGGCGGCGCTGGTTTGCCTGGCCGATAGCACGGATGCGGCGGGCGACCGCGCGCTGGCCGCCTTCCACCAGCGCTGGCGGCATGATCCGCTGGTGATGGACAAATGGTTCGCGATCCAGGCGATGGCCAGAAGGCCGGACACGCTGGCGCGGGTGAAGGCGCTGATGGGCGACCCATCCTTCAGCGTGAAGAACCCGAACAAGGTGCGCTCGCTGCTGGGTGCCTTCGCGGCGGGCAACCCGGTGCGGTTCCACGCCGCCGACGGTTCGGGCTATCGCTTCATCGCCGATCAGGTGATCGCGTTGGACCCGATGAACCCGCAGGTGGCGGCGCGGCTGTTCAGCCCGTTCGCGCGCTGGCGGCGCTTCGATGACGGACGTCAGGCGTTGCTGAAGGCCGAGATCGAGCGCGTGCTGGCGACGCCGAAACTCTCCAAGGACGTGTACGAGGTCGCTTCGAAGAGCGTGGCCTAACGCCCGATCATATCCAGCAGGCGGAAATAGAACATCGCCAGCACCAGGGCCGGCGTGCGCAAGGGGCCGCCGGGGAACGGCATGTGGCGGATGCGGCCGAAGATATCCAGCCGCTCCGCCTGGCCGGCGACCGCCTCGGCGATGAGCCGCCCGGCGAGGCCGGACAGCGCCACACCCTGGCCGGAGAAGCCCTGCGCGTAATAGACATTGCCGTCCAGCCGCCCGAAATCCGGAATCCGGCTGGTGGTGATGCCGATCAGGCCGCTCCAGGCCTGTGTGACCTCGATATCGGCAAGCTGCGGGAACACCCGGGTGAGCTTGCGGCGCAGATAGGCGCGAAGGTTGGGCGGATCGATTGCGGAATAATTCGCCCCGCCGCCGAACATCAGCCGGTTGTCGGATGTCGCGCGGAAATAATTCAGGATGTGGTTGCACTCGCCGACCGCGAGGCCGCCCTTCACCAGCCCTTCCAGCCGGGCTGGATCCATCGGCTCGGTCACGCAGACGAAGCTGCCGACCGGCATGACATAGGGGCGCAGCCGCGGCACCAGCCTGCCCAGATAGGCGTTGGTGGCGATGACAAGGTGGCGGCAGCGGATCGTGCCACTTTCCGTCGTCACGCTGGGATTCTCGCCCATCGTCAGGGACAGTGCCTTTGTGCCCTCATACAGCGTGGCGCCGGCTTGCTCCGCGGCGCGGGCGAGGCCCAGCAGATAGGCATAGACCTGCAGATGCCCGGCGCCGGGGTCGAGCAGCCCGCCGAGATAGCGGGTGCTGGCGACGGTCGCGCGCATCTCCGCCGTGTCCAGCAGCCGGGCCGGCTGGTCATAGCCATAGCCCTCCAGCCATTCCGCGTGCTCGGCGCGCAGCCCCGCCATCTGGTGCCGGCTGAGCGCGGCATAGAGATAGCCCCAGCTGAGATCGCAGTCGATGCCGTGACGTTCCGTCCGCTCGGCGATGATGCGCTTGGCCTCTTCCGCCATGTCCCAGACAAGACGGGCATCCTGCTTGCCCAGCGCCGATTCGATCTTGCCCATGCCGGAGGAATAGGCCGTGCAGATCTGCCCGCCATTGCGGCCCGACGCCCCCCAGCCGATGCGCTGCTGCTCGATCAGCGCCACCTTGTAGCCGCGTTCCGCCAGGTTCAGCGCCGCCGACACGCCGGTCAGCCCGCCGCCGATGACGCAGACATCGATGTCCAGGTCGCCCGCCAGCGCCGGCCGCGCGGACGGTGCGGTGGCCGTGTCGGCGTACCAGCTGGGCGGTGTTTCAGGATGGGTCATGGGCCGCTGATACGCTTCTGACGGCCGCCCGGCAAGGGGGAATGGGGTCGATGCGGCGATATGCCGGCTTAACCGGCCCCGCTTGCCAAGCCCTCTGCCGCCCTGTAGCCATAGGGACAGGCGCAACAGCTTTTCAGGGCATCATGAGCGACGAAAACCCCTTCGACATTGGCAAGGAATTTCCCGCCGAGGTGGCGGACTGGATTGCCGAGCGGCATATCGACGAGGTCGAATGCCTGGTGCCGGACATGGCGGGCATTCCGCGCGGCAAGATCCTGCCGGCCGAGAAATTCCTGCAAAGCTGGGGGGAGCGCGGCCTGCGCCTGCCGGAATCGATCTTCGTGCAGACCGTCACCGGGGATTTCCCCGACCAGGTCGATATCGACCCGGCGGATTCGGATATCTTTCTGGTGCCCGATGTCAGCACGCTGCGCGTCGTGCCCTGGTACAGCGACCCGACGGCGCAGGTGATCAATGACTGCTATTACGCCGATGGCCGGCCGGTCGATATCGCCAGCCGCCAGGTGCTGAAGCAGGTGCTGAAGCTCTATGAGGAAAAGGGCTGGCAGCCGGTGGTGGCGCCCGAGGTCGAATTCTTCCTGGTGAAGCCGAACACCGATCCCGACTATCCGCTGGAGCCGCCGATCGGCCGGTCCGGCCGGGCCGAGACGGCGCGGCAGTCCTTCGGCATCGACGCGGTGAACGAGTTCGATCCGGTGTTCGAGGAGGTCTATGATTTCTGCGAGAAGCAGCAGATCGACGTCGATACGCTGAGCCACGAATCCGGCGCCGCGCAGATGGAGATCAACTTCAACCATGGCGAGCCGCTGGCGCTGGCCGACCAGGTGTTCCTGTTCAAGCGCACGCTGCGGCAGACGGCGCTGCGCCACAATATCTACGCCACCTTCATGTCGAAGCCGATGCAGGGCCAGCCCGGCAGCTCCATGCACATCCATGTCAGCGTGGTCGATAAGAAGACCGGGCTGAACCTGTTCGCGCAGCCGAACGGCGAGGACAGTGCGGATTTCCTGGCCTTCATCGCCGGCCTGCAGCGCTACCTGCCGCGCGCCATGCCGCTGATGGCGCCCTATGTGAATTCCTACCGCCGCTTCGGGCCGCATTTCTCCGCCCCGCAGAACGTGCATTGGGGGCGCGACAACCGCACCACCGGCCTGCGCGTGCCGATCTCCGGCCCGAAGGCGCGGCGCGTGGAGAACCGCGTGGCGGGTGCCGATGCCAACCCCTACCTCGCCATCGCGGCGACGCTGGCGGCAGGCTATCTCGGCATCGAGGAAGGGCTGGAGGCGACCGCCCCGGTGGAGGGCGACGCCTATGGCATGAGCCGCGCGCTGCCCGGCCATCTGCAGGACGCGCTGGGCGGGCTCTACCGCTGCAAGGAGCTGCGCACCGTGCTCGGCGACCGCTTCGTGGATGTGCTCTGCGCCGTGAAGGAATGGGAATATGACGCCTACCAGCAGGTCATCAGCGCCTGGGAGCGCGAATTCCTGCTGCTGAACGTGTGAGGGCGGCTTTCTTATCTCTATGTTGATATTTTCAAAGCATCGCTGACGTCCCTCTTATCGTCACCCCCGCACTTGTTGCGGGGGTCCAGGGTCCAGCCCGCATGAGCGATGCCGAAGCAAGCCGAAGCCTGGATTCCCGGGACAAGCCCGGGAATGACGGCCAATGTGTTTGGCGATTTCTTTGCCACCTCTCCCATCGTCACCCTCGGGCTTGACCCCCCAGTACACTCAATGGGGTCTAGGGGCGGTGCCCTGCCTTTTGCCGTTGCGGTCTGCCGCCCTGGATGCCCGGGTCAAGCCCGGGCACGACACTGGATAACGCAAATTCCCCTCCCGTGAAATTTCGCATAAACATGCAATTTATGATTGCATGATAAAAAACTTATGCGCTTAATATCGTCACACGCTTTGGTTGTGAATGATCGTGCGGACGCTCTTTTTCGCACGGGATGCCAGGGAGAGTGACGCATGTTTCTCGTCGATACCAAGACCAGCGCACAGAAGCTGATCGCGAAAGACAATCCGCCGCGCGTGCAGATCACCTACGAGGTCTATACCAAGGGCGCCACGCTGGCGGTCTCGCTGCCCTTCGTGGCCGGTATCATGGCCGACCTCGCCGGCCAGACGGCGCGCGCCGTGCCCTATGCCGAGCGCGACTTCATCCAGCTCGACAATGACAGCTTCGCCCAGTTCATGGGCCGCATCGCGCCCAGCGTGAAGGCGGTCTGGACCGACCAGAACGGCGACGATGCGGGCGATACGCTCAGTTTCGAGACGATGGACGATTTCGGCCCCGGCGCCATCGCGGCGCGTGCCGACGGCATCGCCCCGCTGTTCGCTGACCGGCGCGCGCTGATGGGATTGCAGGCCCGGCTCGACGGCAACAATGCCTTCCAGCAGACGGTCATGGCGATCCTGCAGCCGGTCGGCGACGACAACAAGCCGGAGACCGATCCGGCCAAGATCAACGCCAGCCTGACCGCGCTGCTGACCGAGGTGTTGCAGCAGCGCAGCCAGTACGAGGCTGAGGTCGCCGCCGACCAGAAGGCGCTGCCGCCGCCCTCCTGAACGGCCGGTCTTCCTGTACCCGCATTACGTGCATGAGTGGCGCAGATGGCGCCACCGCCATCCTCTCCTGAAGGTGACATCATGACGACACCGATCCAGTCGCTTCCCGCCGATCTGCAACCGGCCTTCACCACCGGCAATCTGGCGCTGGCCCAGACGCCGGACCAGATGCTGACCGGCCTCGACATGCTGGCCGCCCTCATCGGGCAGGCGCTGCTGGTCTATCCGCCGGCTGCCGATCCGGGGGCAGCGCCGGCCAAGCCGACGCCGCCGGCTGCGATTGCCGACGATGCCAGCGCCGCCGACAAGGAGACCTACCAGACGGCGCTGAAGAAATACCAGACCGACCTCGCCGCCTATGAGATGCATCCCTATCTGGCGGCCGCCTGGGCATCGACGCAGGCGCCAACGGCACCGACCATCCCGCCGGAGGCGACACCGGAGGAAAAGGCGGAGGCCGAGGCGAAATACGCGCTGAAGCAGGATATCTATGCCGAGGGGCAGAAATTCGTCAGCGGGCTGAAGGCCGCCATCGAACTGGACGAGCCGATGGCCTTCACGGCTTCCTGCATCGACCGGCTGACCGGGCAGGTCTCGGATCAGGTGAACCAGATCCTGCACGACCCGGACTATCAGGCGCTGGAAGCGCACTGGCGCGGCCTCAGCTACATAGTCATGAGCACCCACACCAACCAGGACCTCATCCTGCGCGTGCTGGACTGCAGCTATGACGAGGTGAAGGCGGACTTCAAGAAGGCGACCGGCTGGGACCAGACGGCGCTGTTCAAGAAAATCTATACCCAGGAATACGGCACGCTGGGCGGCAAGCCCTATGGGGTGATGATCGGCGATTTCGCCGCCTTCTCCGCCGCCAAGCCGGATGTCGATGCGCTGGAACGCATGGCGCAGATCGCCGCCGCCTCGCACTGCCCGTTCGTGGGGGCGGCCTCGCCGCACATGTTCGGGCTGACCAGCTTCACCGACCTGAACAAGCCGACCTCGCTGTCCAAGATCTTCGGCGGGCTGGATTATCTCGACTACAATTCGCTGCGCTCCTTCACCGATTCCCGCTACGTCTCGCTGGTGCTGCCACAGGTGCTGCTGCGCTCACCCTACGATGCGGTGAACAACCCGGCGGACGGGTTCGAGGATTTCGAGGAGACGCTGGGGTCCGGCGCCAATCAGCGCAGCGACCAGTATTTCCTGTGGGGCAACCCCGCCTATTACGAGGGCGCGCTGATCACCAACGCCTTCTACACCTACAACTGGCTGGCCGCGATCCGGGGCGAGCAGGGCGGCGGGCTGATTGAGAATCTGCCGGTCTATACCTTCACCACCGCGGCCGGCGAACAGGCGATGAAGATCCCGACGCAGGTGATGATCCCCGACCGCCGCGAGGCGGAGCTGAACGATCTCGGCTTTATCGCCATCTGCAACCGAAAGCTGACCAACCAGGCGGTGGTGTTCGGTGGCAAGACCATCCACAACCCGCCGAAATGGGATAATTCCAGCGCCGCCGGCCAGGCGGCGAACGCCAGCGAATCGCTGTCGGCGACGCTGCCCTACATGCTGAACGCGGCGCGCATCGCGCAATACATCAAGGTGATGCTGCGCGACACGGTGGGCAGTTTCGAGACCTCCGCCACCTTGCAGAACATGGTGAATGACTGGCTGGGCACGCTGGTGCTGCTGGATGACGAGGCGCAGCAGAGCGTGAAGGCGCGCTATCCGCTGCGCAACGCGCGGGCCGATGTGCAGGCCGTGCCTGGCAAGCCCGGCTACTACACCGCGACCGTCTATCTGCAGCCCTTCTTCCAGCTTGAAGGGGTGGAGGTGACGATCAGCCTGGTGGCCGAGCTGCCGCCGCCGGCCGCCGCCGCGTAACCCCGACAGCCCGCTAGGGCTCCAGCGACAGGCATCAGACGGCCAGGGAGGCCCCCATGGACTACATCGTCCTCAACATCGCCGACAAATACGCCATCAAGGGCGAATGCACGCTCGACAAGCATACCGACCAGATCAACCTGCTGGGCTTTTCCACCGGCGTGGCGATGCCGCTGCATTTCGACTCCTCGGGCGGCGGCCGCGCCACCGGCCGCGCGCAGGTGCAGGACATCACGGTCACGAAATATCTCGACCAGGCGACCCCGAAGCTGAACCTCGGCTGCTGCCTCGCCACCGAGCTGGGCAAGATCGAGATTTACCTGATCCGCACCTCGGGCGACAAGCCGATCGAGGCGATGACCTACACGCTGGAGAACGCGATGGTCTCCTCCGTGTCGCTGAATGCCGGCGGCAACGATCTGCCCGTCGAATCGGTCACCTTCAACTTCACCAAGATCACCTGGAGCTACCAGTTCGAGACCAAGGAAGGCGACCAGAAGGGCAAGGTCGAGACCGAGTACGACATGGAAAAGGCGACCGGCCAGGGCAAGTAGCTCAGCACCGGGTGACGGATCGTGCCTTCCCGCGAAGTGTATGGCCAGCGCGCGCCGCTGTTCGAGCGGCTGTCCGCCCGCGACACGCCGCTGGTGCTGGACGGGCCGGCGCTGGCGGAGTCGATCCGGGGCGCGCTGGTGCGGCTGCTGGGCTCGCGCGCCGACCGCTCGGTCGCCTCCTATCTGGCCGGGCCGCGCCTCGTCACCTCCTACGGCGTGCCGGGCACAGTGGATTTCACTGCCGTCTCGCTGTCCGACCGGCAACTGATGGCGCGCTGCCTTGAGGCTGCCATTGCCAGCTATGAGCCTCGCCTGTCCGACATCTCTGTCGTCCTCGAGCCGACGCGCGACCGGCTGCGTCCGCTGGAGGCGCGGCTGACCGCGACGGTAACGCTAATGGGCTATCAGCGCGCCGTGGTGTTCCTGCTGAACGGGCGCGCGGTGACGCTGGCAGGGGAGGGCTGAGATGGACGGCTACGAAACGCTGCTGCCCTATTACCAGCGCGAGCTATCCTTCCTGCGCCGGGAAGGGGCGGATTTCGCGCAGCAATACCCACAGATCGCGCGCCGGCTGGACGTGGCGGGTGATACCGTCACCGATCCGGATGTCGAGCGGCTGATCGAATCCGTGGCCTTCCTGACGGCCCGCATCCAGCATGTCATCGACCAGGAATTCCCGATCATCCCGACGGCGATGCTGGATATTCTCTATCCGCAATTCTCGACGCCGATCCCGTCCATGGCCATCGCCCAGTTCCGCCCGCCGGAGGAGGCAGGCAAGCTGACCACCGGCCTGACCGTGGAGCGCGGCCGGCAGTTCTTCGCCGCCAGCGGGGAGAAGGGGGCGCCGGTGGTGCGCTTCCGCACCTGCTATCCGGCGACCATCTGGCCGTTGCAGCCGAGCTATGCCGGCTTCGACGACAGCTATCCCGAGATCGTGCAGGCGGAGCGTGCACGCAGCCTGTTCCGCCTGCGGCTGCGCAGCACCGGCCCCGGCTTCGCGGTGCTGGGGGTGGAGCGGCTGCGGGTCTATCTGGCCGGTATCGAGCTGCTGACCGACCGGCTGTACCAGATGCTGACCTCGGAAATCCGTTGCGTCTATGTGCTGCCCGATGGCGATGCCTCGCGCAGGGTCCGGCTGCCGGCCGCCAGCGTGGAGCCTGTCGGGTTCCGGCCTGACGAGGCGGTGCTGCCGGACATGCCCTACGGCCTCGACGGCTACCGGTTGCTGCTGGAGCTGTTCCAGTTTCCCGACAAGTTCCGGTTCCTCGACTTCACCGGGCTGGATGTGGCGGGCGATGCCACCATGATCGACCTGCTGTTTCCGGTAACCGTGTCGCCGCCGGCGGAAATCCATGCCGACCCTGGTACCTTCCGGCTGGGCTGCACGCCGGTCATCAACCTGTTCCGCGGCGTCAGCCAGCCGATCCGCCTGACCGGGGAGAAGCTCGATTATCCGGTGCTGGCCGATCTTGGCGACCGCGCCTCGGTCGAGGTGCATTCGATCGGCCGGGTTGCCGCCACGCCCGATCCCGACCGGCCGGTCGCCTGGGTGAAGCCCTATTTCGGTTTCGCCGGGCCGGAGGGCCAGGCCGAGGATGGGCTGTACTGGGTCGCCCGCCGCCGCCCGACACGGCTGGCCGGCGTGCCCGGCGACGAGATGGTGCTGAGCTTCGTCGATCCCGCCTTCAAGCCGGCCTTTCCGGCGGACCGCGTGCTCTATGCCCAGCTGCTGTGTACCAACCGGCGGCTTGCCCCCTTCCTGCCGGCGAACCAGCCCTTGCAGCCGGACGAGGCGGCGGTGCCCGGCACCCAGGCGCTGCTGACCGCGCCAACCATGCCGCTGGAACCGGCGACGGACGGTTCATCCCTGTGGCAACTGGTTACGCAGCTGGCCCTCGGGCAGGCCTCGCTGGTCGCCGGCGACGGCGCGGTGCTGCGCCAGTTCCTGCAGCTGTACGAGCTGGACGGGATGGTCTCCAGCAACGTGCTGATCGACGCGCTGGCCGGTGCGACCGCCACGCCCGCAACTTTACGCGCGGCGGATGGCGCCAGCCTGATCCATGGCAGTGACATCACGCTCAGCTTCGACGACACGGTACGGCCGGAAGGCAGCCTCTACATACTGGCCACGGTGCTGGACCGGGTGCTGCCGGTCTTCGCCAGCGCCAACAGCTTCACGCGGCTGTCGGCGCGGCTGCTCAGCAAGGCGGAAAGGTGGAAATCATGGCCGGCCCGGATCGGCGACCGCCCGCTGCTGTGATCGACCGGCTGTTCGCGCAGCCCTGGCGGTTCGAGTTCTGCCAGGCAGTGCGGCTGCTGGAGGCGCTGGTGCGCGCGCCGAAACCAGTCGGCGAATCCGGCAATCCGGAGATGGAGCCGATCCGCTTCCGCGCCGCGCCGACCTTCAGCTTCGAGGGGGCGCCGGTGCGCCATGTCACGCCGCCACTGATATCCCTGACCAGTTCGGCGATGGAGACCTACCTGCGGCAGGATGGCAGCAGTGTCGCGCAGGCCGACATGATCGTCAGCTTCTTCGGCCTCGCCGGCACGGTGGGCGCGCTGCCGCTGGCCGATACCGAAAGGCTGCTGCGTGCGGTGCAGAAGCGCGATCCGGCGATGGCGGATTTCCTGGCGCTGTTCGAGAACCGGCTGATCGCCGTCTATTACCGCGCCCGCAAGGCGCAGCGCCCGGCCTTCGATCCGGTGCCGCCGGAGGACTCGGCGCTGGCCTACTATCTGCAGGCAATCATGGGCTTCGCCCTACCCGGGATTGCCGCCAGTCTGCCACCCGATCTGCGCCGCCGGCTGCTGCCCTTCGCCGGGATGCTGGCCGGGGTGCGCCGCCCTATGGAGGGCTTGCATAAACTGCTGGCCGGCGTGCTTTCCCTGCCGGTCGCCATCGAGGCGCCGGTGCCGCGCATGGCCAGGGTGGCGGTGGATCAGCGCAGCGCGCTCGGCACCCGGCTGGGGCGGTTCCAGGCGCTGGGCAAGAACGCCGTACTGGGCGGGCGGCTGTCGGATGGCGGGCGGACGATCCGGCTCTGGATCGGGCCGCTCGACCGCCCCGCCTATGATGGCTTGCTGCCAGGCGGGCCGGGCTTCGAGATTCTGCGCCGGCTGGCCGGGCTGTATCTTGGCGACGGCTATGCGGTGGAGGTTCGTCCGGTCCTGCATGCCGAGGATGTCAGCGGTGCCAGCCTTTCCGCAAAGTCGGGCGCGCGGCTCGGCCTGACCAGCTGGCTGCTGGGTGGGGCCGCCGATTCGGATGCCTGCGAGGCCCGCTTCGCCCTGCCGGCGGTGCGCTAAATGGCCGGGCCGGTCTTCGCCGCCACGGTGAAGACGCCGCTGTCCGGCGTCGCCTTCACACTGCTGGCGCTGGAGGCGGAGGAAGGCCTGTCCCGGCCCTTCCGCTATCTGGCGACGGTGCGGGCCGACAAGGCGGATGCCGATGTCGCCAGCCTGCTTGGCAAGATCGCCTCGGTCACGCTGACCGCCGATGGCAAGGCGAAGCGGCTGTTCTCCGGCATCGTCGCCGAGGCCGGGCAGCTGGATGCTGACCCGCGCGGCGCCAGCTACCGGCTCGATATCCGCCCCGCGCTCTGGCTGCTTAGCCTCGCCGGCGACTGCCGCATCTTCCAGCAGAAGAGCCTGTCCGACATCGCCAAGACGGTGCTGAAGGCGGATGGGGCGACACGGATATCGGACAAGCTGTCGGGCACCTACGACGCGCTCGATTATGTGGCGCAGTTCGATGAAAGCGACTTCGCCTTCGTCAGCCGCCTGCTGGAACGCGCCGGTATCTTCTATTTCTTCACCCATGCGGAGGAAGGGGAGACGCTGGTGCTGGCCGACGATTCCTCGGCCTTCAAGCCGATTGCCGGCCCTTCGGCGCTGAATTACCGGATGGCGCAGGGCAGCGGGTTGCAGCCCGACGCGGTGTCCTTCCTCAGCAGGTCGGCGCGGATGACGACCGGCACATTCTCGACCGGCGATTATAGCTTCCTCACCCCTTCGACCGATCTGACGGTGACGTCCAAGGGCAAGGGCAGCGACGTCACCCGTTATCTTTATCCCGGCGGCTACGAGAAGCGCGACGCGGGCGATGCCATCGCCAAGCACCAGATCCAGGCGCTGGACGCGGATGCCGTGCAGCTTGCCGGGGAAAGCGCCTGCCCGACCCTGCTGCCCGGCGCCACAATCAGCATCCAGGGCTATGGCGATGCCAAGGTGAACGGGAAGTATGTGCTGATCTCGGTCAGCCATATCTTTACCGAGGATGGCTACCGCAACCGCTTCACCGCACTGCCCGCCGATACGGTGATTCGGCCGCTGGCGCTGACCCCGCGTCCGCGCATCGCCGGGCTGCAAACGGCGAAGGTGGTCGGCAAGCAGGGCGAGGAAATCTGGACCGACAAGTATGGCCGCATCAAGGTCCAGTTCCCCTGGGACCGGCAGGGCAAGTCGGACGAGAACAGCTCCTGCTGGATCAGGGTCGTGCAGGGCTGGGCCGGTAAGGGCTGGGGCCATCTGTTCGTGCCGCGCATCGGCATGGAGGTGATGGTCGCCTTCGTCGATGGCGACCCCGACCGGCCACTGGTGGTGGGCGCGCTCTACAATGCCGAGCAGACAGTTCCCGTCACCCTGCCGGGCGACCAGACCAAGAGCACGATAAAGACCAACTCCTCCAAGGGCGGCGGCGGTTTCAACCAGATCCTGTTCGACGACGCGAAGGACAAGGAGCTGATCTATCTGCACGCCCAGAAGGACATGACGTCGGAGGTGCTGCACAACCGGACTGCGACAGTCACGCAGGACGAGAAACTGACTGTCTCCAAGGGCGACCGCACGGTGGAGGTCTCAGAGGGCAAGGAGACGCACAGTGTGAAGAAGACCCGCGACGTGACGGTCACGGGCAAGGAGACGCACACCAACAAGGCGGATTTCGACCACACGGTGGACGGCAATATGAGCCTCACCGTGAAGGGCAATTACAGCCTGACCGTGCAGGGCTCCATCACCATCAAGGCGACCGGTGCCGTCACCATCGAGAGCAGCACTGGGGCGGTCACGGTGAAGGCAGCGCAGAGCCTCGAGACCTCCGGGATGACGATCTCCAACAAGGCGACGACCAGCCTGACCAACGATGGCGGCATGTCGATCACCAACACCGCGCAGGGCAAGGCCGCGCTGGAGAGCAGCGGCATGGTCACGATCAACGGCGCGATGGTGAAGATCAATTGAGCGCGCCCGAGCCTCATACCGAGCCCCTCCTGCTGCTGGACGCCAAGGGCCGGCCGGAGGTCGAGGGCCAGACGCTCGATGGCAAGCTGGACGGGCTGGTGCGCTTCTACGCGGATGGGCGGCTGGCGATGACGGCGACCTACCGGACCGGCGCGCTGGACGGGCCGATGGTGAGCTATGGGGCGGACGGGGCGGTGCTGGCGGAGATGCTCTATCGCGACGGCGAGAAGATTTCCGAGACAACGCCTCCGCCCCCGCAACCAGCGCCCGCTCCGCCGCCCGCCGAACCGCCTGGTCTGCTCCAGCTGCTGAAGCAATGGCTGGCGATAAAGCTGAAACCCGCGAAAGGAGGTCACTGACATGGCGATGCAGGTCTGTGCCGGGGCCATGCTGATGTGCAGCTTCGGCGTCGCGCCGGCGGCGCTGTCGGTGCTGCCGACCAACCGGGTGATGGCAGGCGGGCCGCCGGCGGCTACCATCATGGACCATATCCCCATCGTGAACATTCCGCCCTTCGGCATGTGCACCAGCCTCGCCAACCCGACTGTCGCGGCGGCCACGACGGCGGCTTTCGGCGTGCTGACGCCGATGCCCTGCGTGCCGGTGGTGCCGGCACCCTGGGTGCCCGGTGCGCCGACGGTGCTGATCGGCTCGATGCCGGCGCTCGACAACAACTGCAAGGCGATGTGCACCTGGGCCGGTGTCATCCAGATCACCGTGCCGGGCCAGTTCACGGTGATGGTGCCATGAGGGGGGCCATGAGGGCGCTTCTGTTCCTGCTGGTCCTCGCCGTCGCGGCCTGCGCGTCGAAGCCGCCGCCCTTGAAGACCAGCCAGCTCTATCTCGCCATCGCCCCCGACGCGAATAGCAACAGCGCCTTCCGGCTGGATGTGATCCTGACCTCCGACCCGGCACTGGCCGCCGAGATTCTGGCGTTGACCCCCGCCGCCTGGTTCGCCCAGCGCCAGCAGATGGCCGCCCTGCACGCCACGACGCTGAAGGTGGTCGGGGCGGAGCTGGTGCCCGGCCAGGCTTACGGACCGGTCGCCCTCAAGGCGAAGTTCCGCATCACCAGCGGGCTGGTGGCGGTCGGCTATGACAGGGCGGCGGCCGGCTTTGCCGTGCTGGGCGCCAACGCGTCGGAGTTGCTGACGCTGAGCCGCAGCGGATTCGCGCTCTCGGCGGCGGCGGGAAAATGAGTGGAAAAGCCTATAGTCATACACGCGCATAAGTAGTATTTCTAAATGAATACACCCGTAACTACTTCGGACCTGCCGGCATGAGTGAGTCGCCGCGGACCATTCCTCCGCTGCCCCTGAAATGGTGGGAAGGCATGCTGCTGGCCCCGCAGCACATGCAGCAGCAGGGGCTGCGGCAGGAGATGCTGGTCGCCTATCAGGCCGGGCTGCTGGCGCCCTGCGCCTGGGGTGTGGTGCGGCTGGAAAGCTCGGCCGACGCCGATGGCGGTATCGTGCCGGATGGGCGCATCGCCATCACCGCGCTGGAGGCGATCCTGCCGGATGGCACGGCGGTATCGCATGGGCCAGGATCGAACGGTGTGGCTTCGCCAGTCTCGTTGTCGCTCGACCTCGGGCCGGTGCTGCCGGCGGTGGAGGGGCGCAGCCTGCGCCTCTATCTCACCCTGCCGCTGCGCCATGCTGGTGATGTCGCGCCGGACAGCGGCGCGCGCTTCGTGCCGGTGGTGCAGCGCGCGGTGCCGGACGAGAACACCGACGCCGACCCGATCGAGCTGACGCGCCTCGCTCCGGCGCTGGCGCTGTCCGCCGGGCCGCCGCCGGCCGACCGCTATGTCGGGCTACCGCTGATGGAGATCGCCTACCGCAACGGCGCCTACCGCATCGGCGCCTATGTGCCGCCCGGCCTGCTTTGCCCGTCCGGCGGCACGCTGCAAAGCTTGTGCGCCGGTATTGCCGACAAGCTGCGTCGGCAGGCCGGCGGGCTGACCGCGCTGGCCGGGCTGTCGGCAACCGACTGGCGTGCTGCGATGGCGGGGGAGGCGGCGGCGGAACTGCGCGGGCTGGCTGCCGGGCTGCCGGGTTTCGAGGCGCTGGTGTTCGGCCCGCCGGTGCATCCCTACAGGCTCTATCTCGGCCTGACCGTCCTGGCCGGCGCGGTCGCCGCCGCCGTGCCGGGCACGCTGCCGCCGCGCTTTCCGGCTTACGACCACACGGACGCGCTGCCCTGCTTCCAGGCGGTGGCCAGCTTTGTCGAGGCGACACTGGCCGGCCTCGGTGGCGGCTGGCGGGCGGTACCGTTCGAGACGGGCGAGGAGGGCGGCTTCCGGCTGGAGATTCAGGCGGAGTGGCTGGCCGCAGGTCTGGTCATCGGCGTGTTGCCGCCGGAGGGCGCGGATATCGAGACCGCGCACCGCTATATGGGCGCCTGCCTGATCGGCAGCGAATCGCGATTGCAGGGCTTGCGCAAGCGCCGCGTGCTGGGGGCGGGGCGGCAGCGCGTGGCGGAGCGGGACGCGCTGTCCATCGCCCGCCGGCCCGACATGGCGGTCTATCGCGTGCAGCCGGAAGGCGAGATCGTGGCCGGGGAGGCCCTTGCCATCGGCATTTTCCAGGCGGAAGCCTCGGTGAACCCGCCCGCCGGCATCGTGCTGTTCCTGCCGCCGGAGAAAACCGGATGAGTGCCGCCGACGCCTTTCTGCTGAACGGGTTCCGCGGCTATTACGACGCGTTGGAGGACTGGCGTGTGAAGGCGCTGGCCAGCGCTGATCCGGCGCGGCGGCAGGATATCCAGGCCGATCTCGCGGCGCGGCTGGATACGCTGGCGTCCGAGGCGCGGCAGCGGGGCGGGGAGCGGCTGGGCGAGATGCAGGACCGCGCCGCCTATCCAATGGTGGCGTTAACCGACGAAGTCTTCGTCTATCTCGACTGGCCGGGTGAGGGCGACAGGGGTGGTGACTGGCTCAGCCATCTGTTCGAGCAGCGCTATTGCCGCAGCCATGTGGCGGGGGAAGAGGTCTTCGCCCGCATCGACGCGCTGGAACGCGAGGGGGCGGCGGGACTGCCCGCAGCGCTGGCGCGGATCTTCCTGCAGGTGCTGGGGCTGGGGTTCGAGGGCCGCTATCGCTGCCAGTCGGACGGGGCGGCGGTGCTGCGCCGCTACCGCCAGCGTCTGGCGCGGCTGGCCTTTGCCGGCAGGCCGCCGCTCTCATCGCCGAATGGCAGGCTGACGCCGGAGGCCTATCAGCACATTCTGGACCCGCCGCCGCCTGTCCCGCCGCCCGGGCCGGCACGCTGGGCCGGCTGGCTGCTGCTGACGCTCGCTGGCCTCTTTGCGTGCTCGGCGCTGGTCTGGCTGCTCGCCGTCTGGCCGCTGCTGCGGGCGCTCGCCCTGCTGCCGGGCTGATGCCATGGCGGCGCAATTCCTTGCCTATCTGAAGGATGTGCCCGGCTGGGCCTGGGGCGTGCTGGGACTCCTGCTCGTGCTGCTGGCGGGCGGCGCGCTCTGGTGGTGGCTGACGCACCGCAAGCAGCCGGACAGCGCCACGACGACGACCGATATGGCGCTGGCGGCGCTGAAGCAGGCGGTGCCGCAGGCTGCCGCGCGGGCGGCCCTACCCTGGGTCGCGCGGATCGGCCCTGACCTGCCGGGCCTCGCCGGCATTCCCGGCATGGCGCCCGATTTCGTGGAACCGGCGGCGGTGCCGAAGGACGGCGCGATGCGCTGGTGGGGCGTGCCGGGTGGCGTCATCATCGATTTGCCCTGGACCGCCGAGCCTTTCGACGCGGCGCTGAAAGCCCTTGTCGCGGCACGGCCGGACCGGCCGCTCGACGCGGTGCTGCTGACCTTGCCGGCCGCCGCGCTGGATGCTGATCCCACGCTGGCGACGACGCTGCGCGCACGGCTGATGGACGCCTGCCGGGAATCGGGCATGCGCCTGCCCATCTATCTGCTGCTGGACGGGGCGGAAGGGCTGGCGGGCTTCCCGGAAGTCGCCCTGGCCCTGCCGGAGGTACGCCGCGCGGACATGCTGGGCTGGTCGGTTCCGGTCGGCATCGCGGCGCCCTACGATCCGGCCTGGCCGGGCACCGCGCTGCGGGAGACCGCCATCGCGCTGGGCGATACGGTGGCGGCGCTGTTCGGGGCGGATGATGCCCTGCCGGACCCGGAGGCCGCCTATCGCCTGCCAGAGCGGATAAGCGCGCTCGCCGGTCCCGCCTCGGCGCTGGCCGGGACGATCTTCACACCGGGCGTGCAGCCAGCGCCCTACGGGCTGCGCGGGCTCTACCTCGCCGGAACGGTACCGGGCACGCGTTTCTTCCTGGCCGATCTGCTGCGCCGGAAGATCTTTGCCGAGACCGGCCTGGCTGTTCCTTTATCGGGTCACGCGCCTCGGCAAAGCTGGCAGGTGCAGGCGCTGCGCGCGGCGACCGTCACAGTAGCGGTGGTCGGGCTGGCTGGCATGATCTGGTCGGCGGTCGGCCTCAGCCGTGCCGCCACCGACATGGCGGGCATTGTCACGCAGCTGCGCGATGATCTCACCCGGATTGATCGGCAGTCGTCTGTTGGGCAACCGCCCGACCGCGACACGCTGGCCGGCATGGTGCAGCGGCTGGTAGCGGCGCTGGACGCGGCGCAATCGGACCGGCTGCGCTATGCCTTCCTGCCGGTGTCCTGGTTCGATCCGTTGTCGCCTGCCCTCTCGGACGCGGCGGAGCAGGGCTTCGGGCGGATCGTACTGGCGGCGATCCGCGCCGGGCTGGAGGCGGAGGCGCTGGCGCTGGCCGACCCGGCCACGCCGCTCTCGGTGCCGAGGCCGGCGGCGGAGGCCAAGGGGTTTCCGTCGCTGCAGAACTATCTGGCGGTATCGGCCTATCTCGATGAGGTGGCGTCGTTCGAGGCGCAGCTGGCGCTCTATGACGGGCTTGCCGGGCCGGACCGGGCGCAGAACCTCTCCACCCTGATGAAGGAGTTGCTGTCGGTCGATCTCGATCCCGCCATCGTCACTTCCCGCCCGCCGCTGATGGCGGGGCTGGCGGCGGCGCGGCAGGCGGCGGGGACTTTCCCGCTGGCACCCTATCGGCCGGGCGTGCGGACGCGGCTTGACGGGCTGATGAGCGCGTTCCTGCAAACGGATTATGCCGGCAACACCTTGCAGGCGGCGCTGGCGCCGGTCGCTGCTGACATGGCGGCGATTACCGGATCGGCGCAGAGCGGCAAGCCGACCGCGCTCGACCGGCTGCAAGCGGGGCTGGATGCTGCTACCAAGCTGGTGTCTTCGGGCACGGTTGCCTATCTGGCGCTCGATCCGGCCAGGGACGCGGACGCCACGGCACTGACCGGGCGGATGGCGCAATCGGCGCTGCTGGGCGAGACTACGGCCACAGCGGAACAGGCGCGCTGGGTGAAGGCCGCCACCGACGCGCGCGCCGCACTGACGGCCTTGAAGGCGCCGGGCTACCCATCCTTCGTGAGTATCGGAAATGCTGTCGCGCTCGACCCGGCGATGGATGCGCTGGCGACGGCGCTCGATGCGCTCTACGCCCAGCCCTTCATGGCGGCGGGGCAGGCGCGCAAGCTGCCCGCCAGCCTGACCGAGGGCAGTGCGGCGTTTTGGGATCCGGCCCCGCTGGCCGAGGCGAAGACTGCCGCAACATCCTATGCCGGCACGGTGAAGCCGCCGGCGGGTATCGCCGCGCCGCTGGCGTCGGAGGTGGCGGCGCTGATGGCGCTGCGCGCCTCCGTCACTATCGAGGACCGGCTGGCCGGATCGCTCGCCCAGCGCGCCCCGGCGGGCAAGACACTTCCTGAATTGCAAACGGAAGCGTCGGCCTTCTCCGCCGCCGCCGCCGACCTGGAGGCGGTGCTGACCGCGCTGACAACGGGACGGCTGCTACCGCTGCGGCTCGATCTCGGCGCGATCCTGCGCGATCAGGCGGACTCGCTGCTCGCCCGCACCGACGCGCTGCAAGCGGCGAATGCGGATTACGCCACGGTCGATGGCGACGCGTTTGGCTGGTGGGACGGCAAGGCAGCGCTGGGCTATCGCGGCTTCGGGCTGGACAGTCAGGCGGTCATGCAGGCGCTGCTGACCCGCAATCAGGAGTATATCGGCCTGCTGAGCAACCAGCTGGCCGGACCGGTGCTGGATTTCCTCGGCAAGGCGGGCAGCGCCCTGCCGCCGGGCGACGCGCAGGCGCTGGAGGCGAAATGGGCGGGCATTGCGGCGGCCCTGGCGGCGATGGCCGCGAAGCAGCCGACCGCGACCATGGCGGTACTGAACGGCTTCATTCTGGAGACCATGCCGGCAATCACGCTTTCCACCTGCGCCAGCGCCATCACGCCCGCAATGCTGGCGGCTTCCCCCGCTGATTATTTCGATGCCCGAAGGTTGACGCTGATGCGTGGCATATCGAACCGTTGCACAGCGCTGGCACAGAGCGATGTGGCCGGCGGCTACGACGCGCTGGTGACGCAGTTCCGCACCCGCGTGGAGGGCAAGTATCCCTTCGCGGCGGCGGACCGGCTGCAGGAGGTGACTCCTGCCGACCTGCTGGCGCTGCTGCGCGCCTATGATGCGCTGCCGGCAAACGCGGCGGAGGTGCTGCGCGGGCAGGGCGAGGCGGATGCCGCCGCTTTCGTGAGTGCCATCGGGCATGTGCGGGCGCTGTTCCCTGCCTTTGACGGCAGCGCGCCGCCCAGCCTCGGCCTGCTGCTGACGCCGCGCAGCAACCGCGACTATGAACGCGGCGGCAACCAGCTGATCGACTGGCGCATCGCGGTCGGCGACGAGACGCTGTCCGGCGTGCCTGCGGCACCATCGCCACTGGTGTGGGAGGCGGGGGATGCCGTCACCATCACCCTGCGCATCGCCGCCAACGGGCCGCTGAGCCCTGCCCCGGCCGGGCAGCAGCCGGCGGCCAGCGTCAGCGGTGAGGCCGTGACCTACAGCTTCGGCGGCAGCTGGGCCGCCTTTCGTGCCTGGCAGGCACAGCGCGGCACGGCGGCGGATTTCCCGCCCGGCAGCCCGGCCCTGGAAACCAGCTGGCGCTTCGTGATCGCCACGCAGAATACGCAAGGGGCGGCAGGCGATCCGGTGCGCGTCTATGCCTCCGCCGTGCCCTTCGCGCCGGCAGACAAGACCCGCGCGCCGCTGGCCCTGCCAGCCTTCCCCACCAGCGCGGCCGATCTAAAGGCCGGAGGTACGCAATGAAACAGGTCTGGTCGCATCTGCCGGATATCGACCGGGCGGCGCTGCTGCGCCCGATCTCTCGCAAATCACCCTGCGGTGCCGCCCCGCGCGAGACTGGCGTCAGCGACCCGATCCGCCGGCTGCGCCAACAGGGGCACGATAATCCGGAGGTCACCGACTGGGCCGGCATCGAGGAAGCTTGCCTCGCCGCGCTGGCCGGGCGCGCGAAGGATATCGAGATCGCCGCCTGGCTGACCGAAGCGCTGCTCTACCGGCGCGGTGCGGCGGGGCTGGCGGCGGGGCTGGACCTCATCGCCTGCTATGCCGAACGCTTCTGGGACAAGGTGCATCCGCTGCCCGAGGATGGCGACTTCGATTACCGCGTGGCCCCGCTGGACTGGCTCGACCGGCTGTCGGTGCCGGTGCGCCTGATCCCGCTGACCGCGCCCGCCGAGCCGGGCGTGCCGCCCTATGGCCTGCATGACTGGGAGATGGCCGGGCATCTGGCGCAACTCGCGCGCAGCGACCCGAAACGGCACCAGCGCGAACGCCAGGCCGGCGCGGTCGCGGCGGAGGATATCGAACTCAGCCTGATGCTGACACCGGATGGTTTCCTGCGCGATCAGGCGGTTTTGTTCGCCGCCGCCGCGGCGCGGCTGGCCGATCTGTCCGCCCTGCTGGAGGAGAAGGGCGCGGACGGTTTCTCCGGCCTGCCGGCGCTGTCCCGCACCATCGCCGCCTGCCGGCATTTCCTCGACTCCGCGCTGGCCGCCCGGCCGGATGCGGCGTTGGCGCCGGAAGAGGAAGCGCCAGCGCCCGAGGGTTCACACCTAGGGGGGCACCCGGCGGCCGCGCTGACGCTGTCCGTGCCCGAGGAGGGCAGCTTCGTGGAAATCCGCAACCGCGAGGAGGCCTACCGGCTGCTGGCGCTGGCCGCCGACTATCTGATGCGGGCCGAGCCGCACAGCCCCGCCCCCTATCTGGTGCGCCGCGCCATCGCCTGGGGCGGCATGAGCCTGCCGCAGCTGCTCACCGAACTGCTCGACGGCGACACTGACATCGCGCGGCTGCGGCGGTTGCTGGGGTTGCCTTGATGTTGCTCCCCTCAACGCCCGCGCGGCTTCGGCCAGTCGGGGCTGCGGAATTCCTGGATTTCCAGCAGATAGCCGTTGGGGTCGCGCAGGAAGGAGGAATAGACCTTGAATTCCTCGCTGTAGCGCGGCGGTGCCTCGTAGATCACGCCCTTGGCGGTCAGGTAGTCGTACCAGCCATCGACATCCGGCGAGACGATGGTCAGCACCACGCCGTTCGGCTCCTTGGCGCGGACCTCACGGGCGCAGATACCGACGAAACTGTCCGGTCCGAGGCGGTAGATCCGGCAGGCCCCCTGGTCCAGCACCATCTCCAGCCCCAGCGTCTGCCCGTAGAAGCGGGCGCTTTTCTCAAGGTCCCAGCTGTAGAGGAAGGTGACCTGCTGGTCGATCGGCGGGCGGTTCATGGCGGCGCTTTCCCCTGTTCGGCATATGGCTCTTTAAGGTGGCCCCAAAAATTAGCGGCTGCTGTCAGATTATGATAGATTCTTTCAATTGAATCAGGGGTACGGCATAACAAGCGCCGACATAAATCGGGCAGGACAGGGTTACGGCATAGATGGCGGCCGCCGAGGACATCGAAAAGGGCACGCCCGGCTCCGACCAGGAGCTGGAACAATCGGCGCGTACCGAAGGGCTGAATTTCGACATCCAGCTGAACCAGCCGCTGGCGCAATTCTCGCGCCTGGGCACGCCCGCCTATGCCGCCGAATCGAAGGTGGGGGCCGCCGGGCGCTTCTACGCCATGGTGCTGGACCCCGATTATCCGCCGCGTACCAAGGCACTGCGGGGCTTACGCGGCGTGCGCATGCCGGGCCTGACCTGGCTGGAGGAATGGGCGGTGGTGCCCTGGCCGGCGGCGAACGGGGCGCAGCGGCTGATCTGCGTGTTCCGCCGGCCGAACGGCGACCCGCTGATGGATGGCCGCTACATGGCGCCCGCACCGATGCCGGAACGCCAGGTGATGGTAGATGTGGTGCAGCCGGTGCTGGAGACGCTGCTCGACCTGTTCCGCCTGGGGCTGACGCATGGCGCCATCCGGCCGAATAATCTGTATCGCTGCCGCGACCAGGGCCGTGTCGTGCTGGGCGAATGCCTGTCGGTGCCGCCCGGCGCCGACCAGCCGGAAATATTCGAGCCGCTGGACCGCGCCGCGACCGAGCCGCTGACACGGGGCGAGCCGGCGATGAGCGACGATGTCTATGCGCTGGGCATGACGGCGGCGTTCCTGCTGGTCGGCAAGCATCCGGCGCCTGAGCAGAACGCCAAGGCGCTGCTGCGCAAGCGGGTCGAGGGGGCGAGCTTCATGCTGCTGTCGGAGCGGCACCGCCTGCCCTACAGCATGCTGGAATTCCTGCGCGGCACGCTGCAGGACGATTCGCGCGACCGCTGGACGCTGATGGACATCGATGCCTGGCTGAAGGATGGCACGATTCCGAAGACCAAGCTGCACCTGCCGAAGATGGCCGGCTGGCCGATGGAGTTCCTGGGCGAGCCGCACACCACGCTGCGCTCGCTCGCCTATACGGTTGCCCGCTCGACCGATATCGAGGGCGCCAAGGACTTCCTGCTCAGCCGCAAGTTCCGCAACTGGATGGCGCGCGGGCTGGACGAGGAGCGCATGCTGCCGGCGCTCGATGCGCTGTTCGGCGAGCGTGAGGAAAAGAGCATCGACAAGATGGCCGAGGCGGTGTCCCTGGCCTGCATGCAGCTGAACCCCCAGGCGCCGCTGCACTATAAGGGGCTGGCGGTGAATCCCGCCGGCATGGGAACGGCGCTGTCGTCGCAGTATGATGACCCGGCCTTCCGTGCCCGTCTCATCGAGATGGTGAAAAGCAACATACCGCTGCGCTGGCTGGGCGCGCAGTCGGATGCCGATGGCTATATCGGCGTGCACAAGCTGCTGACCAAGGCGCAGGGGCTGGCGTCGCGCAGCGGCTGGGGCTTCGGTGTGGAGCGCGCGCTGTACGAAATGCAGCCGATGGCGCGCTGCCGCAGCACGCTGTTGAACAAGTATCTGGTGTACCGGGTGGAGGCGATCCTGCCGGCGCTGGAAGAGGCGGCGGCGGCGGCCAAGGAACCCTTCCTGCCGGTGGACAAGCATCTGGTTGCCTTCGTCATGTCGCGCCGGCGCGATTTCTCCATCGGCCTGCTGGAAGGGCTGGACGGCGCTGACGAATTCGCCAAGGCCCAGGCGGCGCTGCGCTTCCTCTCCTTCCTGGAGGAGAAGACGGAAAATTCCGATGGCTGGCCGGAACTGGCGCGCATGCTGGGCGGCATGCTGCAGCCTGGCATCGACCGCATCCTGCGGCCGCGCCGCAAGGCGGAGCTGCAGCGCAAGACCGACAAGGCGATGGAAGAGGGCAAGCTGTCGGCCCTGCAGGAAGTGTTCAGGCAGGGCGGGCTGTTCGAGCAGGACCAGCGCGAGTTCAAGGATGCCAGCTTCCGCTGGCGGCTGAACCAGACACAGATCCTGTCGGCGGAGAATGACGAGAGGCTGCTGGTTCAGCGCGCCGGGGAACTGGGCAGCCGCATCGCCTTCTTCATCACCGTCAGCCTGTCCTTTATCAGCGTCGCCGGCATCATGGTGTTCATGCTGATCTGATGCCGCCGGCGCGGCCCCGCGACGGGGTCAGACGTTGAAGCGGAAGTGGAAGATGTCGCCATCCTTCACGAGATATTCCGAGCCTTCGACGCGCAGCTTGCCGGCATCCTTGGCGCCCTGCTCACCGCCGCAGGCGATGAAATCCTCATAGGCGATGGTCTCGGCCCGGATGAAGCCGCGCTCGAAATCGCTGTGGATGACGCCGGCAGCTTCCGGCGCCTTGGCGCCCTTGCGCACGGTCCAGGCGCGGGTTTCCTTCGGTCCGGCGGTGAAGAAGGTTAAAAGCTCGAGCAGCGAATAGCCGGCGCGGATGACGCGGGCGAGGCCGGCTTCCTCCAGACCCAGCGAGGACAGGAACTCCTCGCGGTCGGCGCTGTCCTTGATCTGCGCGATCTCGGCCTCGATGGCGGCGGAGATGACGACGCTGGTCGCACCTTCGGCCTTGGCCTTGGCGGCGACCTTCTCGGACAGGGCATTGCCGGTGGCCGCCTCGTCTTCCGAGACGTTGCACAGATAGAGCACCGGCTTGGAGGTGATGAGCTGCAGCTGCTTCACCGCCTTCTGCTCGTTCTCGGCAAACTTGACGGTGCGGGCCGGCTGGCCTTCACGCAGCGCCGCCAGGATCGGCTCGATGATCTCCATCTGCGCCTTGGCGTCCTTCTCGCCGCTCTTGGCCTTCTTGGACAAGGGCAGGGCGCGGCGCTCCAGGCTGTCGAGGTCGGAGAGCATCAGTTCGGTCTCGACCGTGTCGGCATCGCGGATCGGATCGACCGAGCCCTCGACATGGGTGATGTCGCCGGATTCGAAACAGCGCAGCACATGGACGATGGCGTCCACCTCGCGGATATTGCCGAGGAACTGGTTGCCCAGCCCTTCGCCCTTGCTGGCACCGCGTACCAGCCCGGCGATATCGACGAATTCAAGCTGCGTCGGCAGGATCTTGGCCGATCCTGCCAGCTTGGCGATGGCGTCGAGACGCGGATCGGGCACGGCGACGCGGCCGGTGTTCGGCTCGATGGTGCAGAACGGATAGTTCGCGGCTTCGGCGGCGGCAGTTGCCGTCAGCGCGTTGAACAGGGTCGATTTGCCGACATTCGGCAAGCCGACGATGCCACAGTTGAAACCCATCGGTTCTAGTCCTTGGTTTCGAGGGTCGGCGCGTGGCCGGCCTCCGGGGTTTCGGCGGCCGGCGCGGTGCCGGTCTCCGGGTTTTTCGGTTTGGGCGGCGCCTTGGGCGGGGGCGGGAACACGGCGTGGGTGACCTTGCTCATGAAGTGCCCCTCATCCCGCCCGGGGCCCTCACCCTGCAACAGAATGTCGATATGGGCGGCCACCGCGTCGAGCAGCGGCACCAGCCAGGCTTTCTGTTCGGCCTTGGCGAAATCGTTCAGCACCCAGGCCAGCACCTTGTCCTTGTCGCCGGGATGACCGATGCCAAGGCGGATGCGCCAATATTCCTTGCCGATGGCGGCGTCGATGGAGCGCAGGCCGTTATGGCCGCCATGCCCGCCGCCGAGCTTCACCTTGATCTTGCCGGGCTTCAGGTCCAGCTCGTCATGGACGATGAACACATCCTGCGGCGGCAGCTTGAAGAAGCGCACCGCCTCGCCGATCGAATGGCCGGAATTGTTCATATAGGTCAGCGGCTTCAGCGCCAGCACCTTGTGGCCGGCGATCAGCCCTTCGGATGCCAGACCCTGGAAGCGCGCGCGCCACGGGCCGAAGCCATGGCGGCGGACAATCTCGTCCACCGCCATGAATCCGATATTGTGACGCTGGTTCGCATGGCCCGGGCCGGGATTGCCGAGGCCGGCAAGGAGCAGCATGGCGATCCGGTCCCGGTTACCTGGTTGCGAAGAAGAGGATTACTCCTCCTCCTTCTCCTCGTCCGCGTCATCGCCGGCCGCATTGTCTTCGCTCTTCAGCGCGGACGGGGCGGCGATGGTGGCGATGGTGAAGTCGCGGTCGGTGATGGTCGGCACCACGCCGTCCGGCAGCGTCACGGCGCTGATGTGGATCGAATCGCCGACTTCGTAGCCGGTCAGATCGACCAGCAGCTCTTCCGGGATCGATTCCGGCGAGCAGTACAGCTCGACGCCATGGCGGACGATGTTCAGCACGCCGCCACGCTTCAGACCCGGCGACTTCTCTTCGTTGATGAAGTGGACCGGCACCTCGACCTCGACCTTCACGTTCTTCGAGACGCGCAGGAAGTCGACATGGATGGCGCGGTCGGTCACCGGATGCTGCTGCAGCTCGCGCGCCAGGACGCGATGCGCCTTGCCGTCGACGGTGACTTCATACAGGTGGGAGAAGAAACCCGGGCGGCGCAGCTCGCGCTCCAGTTCCTTCGAATTGAAATTGATCATCAGCGCAGGCTGATTATCACCATAGATCACAGCCGGCACATTGCCGTCACGACGGGCAGCGCGGGCGGCCCCCTTACCGGCCCGTTCGCGCAGCGTCGCGTTGATCTTCAACACGTCTGCCATATTGAAAACTCCTTACGAATGGCAAAGGGGCAGCGACCATCGCAGCCCCTCAGGCCGGCCTCCAAGGGTGCCGGCACGGCCCCACGCCGCCGAAAGACGGTTGGGAGGCCGGGTTATATACCGATTTGGCTGAATATGGCTAGGACCAATCAGCCCTGTCCGTTAGCCCTCACTCCCAGGCCGTCACCTCAAAGAGAAAGGGGGCGGGCATGAGACGGTCGCGCAGCCCTCAGTCGAACAGGCTGGAGACCGAGCGTTCGTCGCTGATGCGCTGCATCGCCTCGGCGATCAGCGGCGCGATGGTGATCTGGCGGATGTTGCGGGCAACCCTCATCGCCTCGGTCGCCATGATCGAATCGGTGGTGACCAGGCTGTTCAGCGCCGAGGAGGTGATGCGCGCGACCGCGCCGCCGGACAGCACACCGTGCGTCACATAGGCCTCGACCGACTGCGCGCCCTTTTCCATCAGCGCGACCGCGGCATTGCACAACGTGCCGCCGGAATCGACGATGTCATCGACCATGATGCAATGCCGGCCCTTCACCTCGCCGATGACATGCATCACTTCCGACACGCCGGCGCGCTCGCGCCGCTTGTCGATGATGGCAAGGTCGGCATTCAGCCGCTTGGCGATGGAGCGGGCGCGGACCACGCCGCCGACATCCGGCGACACGATGACCAGTTCCTCGCCGTTGAAGCGCTCCTGGATGTCCTTGGTGAACACCGGTGCGGCGAACAGATTGTCGGTCGGGATGTCGAAGAAGCCCTGAATCTGGCCGGCATGCAGATCCAGCGTCAGCACACGGTCGGCGCCGGCCACGGTGATGAGGTTCGCCACCAGCTTCGCCGAGATCGGCGTGCGCGAGCCGGACTTCCGGTCCTGCCGGGCATAGCCGTAATAGGGGACCACCGCCGTGACCCGCCGGGCGGAGGCACGCCGCAGGGCGTCCAGCGTCACCAGCAGTTCCATCAGATTGTCGTTGGCGGGATAGGAGGTCGACTGGATGACGAAAACATCCTCGCCACGCACATTCTCGTGAATCTCGACAAAGACCTCCATGTCGGAGAAACGCTTCACGCTGGCGTTGGTGAGGGGAGAGTTCAGGCAGGCACAAACCGCTTCCGCGAGGGGTCGGTTGCTGTTCCCCGTCAGCACTTTCATGGCAGATCGCTCTTTCCGTCGGGACAATCGCTGGAATTCCGGGCCGGCGTGGGTGCCCGTCATATGCTTGGATGTGTCAGGCGCTATGCTGCCCAGCGCACAGCCCCCAAAAGCGGGCGGACTTTATCAACCTGTCATTCGCCTGTAAACGAGTTTGCCCGATTTCATCCACAGGACCTGGCCTGGGATTGGCCCAGGGGTGGCAAAGCGCTGGTCAGCGGCGCGCGGCTTCCTGGACCAGCTGGACAATACCGTCGGCGGCGGCCTCCGCCACCAGATAGGCGACCTGCCCCCAATTGCCGTTCAGCGCGCCTTCCGGCACCGGGTTCGATTGTTCCACCGTACCGACCTCGCGCCCGTCCAGACGGATCACGCTCCAGCGCACGGTCACCTGTTCCTGCCGTTTGCCGGGGACCGGATCGATGGCGACACTGCCCAGCAGCACCAGCGCGTCCTCATCCATCGCCTCGGTCAGCCGGAGGCCGCGTTCCTTCAGGCTGGCGGCGACCATGCGCTTCAGGGCGACATTGCCGTCGCCCGGCGCGCCATCGACCGACCAGATATAGAGCCCGTCAACCACCGGCACCTGGCGGATCGGTTCGCCCTGGATCGTACGGACCAGCGCCGGGGCCGCCTCGGTGGCCATTCCGGCCAGGGTCTCCGGCGTGCCGCGCTCCCAATGCGGGCGATTCACCCACCACAGGCTTTCATGGCGCTGCATCTCGCGGCCGGCGGCATCGAACAGCGTCCAGGCCACGCGCACCCGGTCGCGGTTGTCGGTGCGCTCCTGCAGGTCGGCCTCGCCGCGTAGCACCAGGCTTGCCGGATTGCCGGTCGTGCTGGCCGGCAGGCCCTGATCGTTCAGCGCTTTGGCAATGGCGCGGGCCAGCGCCATGGCCGCTTCGGGGCCGGCTTCCGGCGCGGTGCCGGCGACCGGCAGCACCATGATTCCTTCGCCGCCCGGCAGGTCGAGCAGCGGGTTGGCCGCCATTCCCTTGTCGCCGGGCTGGAAAGGCTGTGGCAGTGGTTGGCAGGCCCCCAGCGCCAGGATCAGCAGCCCGGCGGACAGGAAATGCAGGATTCTAGAGAATGACACAGCTCACCATCAAGCCGAGCAGGCAGGCCAACATGAAGAGAATAAGGTGGGGCATGGCGGAAGCCGTCGCTCCGGGTCGGCGGAAAATGGGGACAAGGTCAGGCGAGCAAGCATATGGCGAAACCGGCAGGCGAAGTCCAGACCGGCAAAGCCTGCCCAGCCGAAACCGCGGCTAGCCGAACAGGCGGGGCTTCTTGTTCTTGCGCTCCAGCTCCTCGGCGGTGCCTTCCAGATTCTTGATCATGCGCTCGACTTCCGCCAGCTTCATCGGCGTCAGGCGCTGCGTCTTCACTGTGTAGCGCAGCCCGGCAACCCGTTCGCGCAGCCGCTTGGCACGCCATATTTCGCTGGAATTCATCACCGGCTTCTTTCTCTTTCGCTCGCGGCAGTATCGCCGCCGCATAGGTGACAAGCAATCGCCGTGCCTAAATTTAAGAGCATCGCCGCTTGTTCGCACTTGCGAAAGCGTTTATATAAGGCCGCGCGCGCGGCGTCGGATGCACCGACCCGGCGTTTTTCTTTTCCACAACGGTCGGTTTTCATGAAGTTGCGCAATATTGCGATCATCGCCCATGTCGATCACGGCAAGACCACGCTGGTGGACTGCCTGCTGAAGCAGTCGGGTGCCTTCCGCGAGAATCAGAAGGTTGCCGAGCGCGCCATGGATTCCAATGACATCGAGCGCGAACGCGGGATCACCATCCTGGCCAAGTGCACCTCGGTGGAGTGGAAGGACACCCGTATCAATATCATCGACACGCCGGGCCACGCCGATTTCGGCGGCGAGGTGGAGCGTATCATCTCCATGGTCGATGGCGTTCTGGTGCTGGTCGATGCCTCGGAAGGCCCGATGCCGCAGACCAAGTTCGTGCTTGCCAAGGCGCTGAAGCTGGGGCTGAAGCCGATCGTCGTCATCAACAAGGTCGATAAGCCCGATCAGCGCGCCTATGAAGTGCAGGACGAGATGTTCGACCTGTTCAGCATTCTCGACGCCAATGAGGACCAGCTCGATTTCCCGACCCTGTTCGCCTCGGCCAAGGCCGGCTGGGCGGCGGAGAATCCGGAAGGCCCGAAGGACAGCATGGCGCCGATCTTCGACAAGATTCTGGAGCATGTGCCGGAGCCGACGGTGGAGGAGGGCCCGTTCCGCGTCCTCGCCACCACGCTGGAGGCGAACCCGTTCCTTGGCCGCCTGCTGACCGGCCGCATCATTTCCGGTGTGGCGAAGGCGAACATGCCGGTGAAGGCGCTGGCGCGTGACGGTTCGGTCATTGAAATGGGCCGCATCACCAAGCTTCTGGCCTTCCGCGGGCTGGAGCGCCAGCCGGTTGAAGAGGCAATGGCCGGCGATATCGTGGCGCTGTCCGGCCTGCAGAAGGCGACCGTCGCCGACACCATCTGCGCGCCGGAAGTGATGGAGCCCATCCAGTCCCAGCCGATTGATCCGCCGACGCTGGCCATGACCTTCTCGGTGAATGATTCGCCGCTGGCAGGCCAGGAAGGCGACAAGGTCACCTCGCGCATGATCCGCGACCGGCTGATGCGGGAGGCGGAAGGCAACGTCGCCATCCACATCACAGAATCCGCGTCCAAGGACGCGTTCGAGGTGGCGGGCCGTGGCGAGTTGCAGCTTGCCGTGCTGATCGAGAACATGCGCCGCGAGGGTTTCGAGCTGTCGATCAGCCGGCCGCGCGTGCTGTTCAAGACCGATCCGGCCACCGGCCAGCGTCTGGAGCCGATCGAGGAAGTCGTCATCGACGTGGATGAGGAATTCTCCGGTTCGGTGGTCGACAAGCTGTCGCAGCGCAAGGCGGAACTGCAGGAAATGCGCCCGTCGGGCGGCGGCAAGCAGCGCCTGGTCTTTCAGTGCCCGTCGCGTGGTCTGATCGGTTATTTCGGCGAGTTCATGACCGACACGCGCGGCACCGGCATCATGAACCGGCTGTTCCATTCCTATGCGCCCTACAAGGGGCCCATCGCGGCCCGGCGCACCGGCACGCTGATCTCCATGGAGACCGGTACGGCGGTGGCCTATGCGCTGTGGAATCTGGAAGATCGCGGCCCGATGTTCATCGATCCGGGCGACAAGATCTATGTCGGCATGATCATCGGCGAGCACAGCCGGGGCAACGACCTCGACGTGAACCCGCTGAAGGGCAAGCAGCTGACCAACATGCGCGCCAGCGGCAAGGATGAGGCGGTAACGCTGACCACGCCGATCCGCATGACGCTGGAAAAGGCACTGGCCTATGTTTCCGACGATGAGCTGGTCGAGGTGACGCCGGAATCGATCCGGCTGCGCAAGCGCTATCTCGATATCCACGAGCGCAAGCGCCACGCCAAGATGGCCGTGGACGCCTGAGCGCGTCAGGATAGGCTGAATAAGAAAACCCCCGGCCGAGGCCGGGGGTTTTTTGTTTCGTGGCGGTCGGCGCGGACCTCTCCAGGCCTCGCTACTCCCGCTTGCCGCCGGTGGCCTGCAGCGCGACGCTGTCGCCGGTGATGACGAAGAGCACGCTGCCGTCCTTGGCCTTGTAGATCCATTGCTCGACCGGGCCGAGTTTCGAGATTTCGTCCGGCCGGCCGAGCTTCGATTCGAGTTCGGCCTTGGTCGAGATGTTCTCCGCCTTCTTCAGGATGTCGGCCTTGCTGGGGTCGCCACAGGCGGCCAGCAGAAGGCCGAGGCCCAGCGCCGCCGCTGTCAGTCCGAAGCGTTTCATCATCACTCCCCCTTGCCATTATTGTAGGGCAGCACGGCGTTCAGGATGACGCCGACAATGGCCGCCAGCGCGGTGCCGGAAAGCTGCGCGATGGTGCCAACATGCACCACCGCCCCGCCAATGCCCAGCACCAGGATGATCGAGACGATGAACAGGTTGCGCTTGTCGCCCAGATCGACCTTGCCCTCGATCAGGGTGCGCAGGCCGGATGCCGCGATGACGCCGAACAGCGCGATGGCCACGCCGCCGATCACCGGCACCGGGATCGATTGCAGCGCCACCCGGAAATCGCCGAGGAAGCCCAGCAGCACGGCGATCACCGCAGCACCGCCGATGACATAGACGGAAAACACCCGGGTGATCGCCAGCACGCCGACATTCTCGCCATAGGTGGTGTTCGGCGGCCCGCCCAGAATGGCGGCCAGCATGGTGGCGAGGCCGTCGCCGGCGAGCGAGCGGTGCAGGCCCGGATCTTCCAGCGTGTTGCGGCCGATGATGCGGCTGATGACGATCTGGTCGCCGATATGTTCGGCGATGGTGACGATGGCGACCGGCACCAGCAGCAGCACGATGGTGGCGACATGCTGCCAGGGCAGGTCATAGGTCACGAAAGGCACGGCGAAGGCGGGGAATTCCAGGAAGCTGGCGGCGGCCAGCTTCGCCTCCATGCCGGTATCGCCCGCCCAGGGCACCAGCCCGGTGAAGGCGGCGATGACATAGCCGCCCAGGATCGCCAGCAGGATTGGCACCACCGCGAAGATGCCGCGCATCACGACGGAGAAGGCGAGTGCCAGCACCAGCGTCGCGGCGGCGACCAGGAAATGCGTGCCGCTGTAGGAGCCGGTTCCCGGATCGTTCGAGGCCATGCTGACCGCGACCGGGGCGAGGCCGAGGCCGATCACCACGATCACCGGGCCGGTGACGACCGGCGGCAGCAGACGCAGCAGCCAGCCGACGCCGAAGCCCTTGATGCACAGCGCCACCACCAGATAGACCGCACCCGCCAGGAACGCGCCCAGCATGGCGCCGGTCGGCCCCAGCGGCTGGCCATCGGGTCCGGGCAGGGCGGCGGCGGCCAGGATCGGCGCGATGAAGGCGAAGGAGGAACCGAGATAGGCCGGGATGCGGCCCTTGGTGATGGCCAGGAACAGCAGCGTGCCGAGGCCGCTGGTAACCAGCGCCACGGACGGGTTCAGCCCGGTCAGCAGCGGGACCAGCACGGTGGCGCCGAACATGGCGAACAGATGCTGCAGGCTGAGCAGCCCCCAGAGCATGGCGCCCGGCTTTTCATGCACGTCGAGGATGGTGGCGTTGCTGTCGCTCATGATCGGCCTTTCGAAAGCCAGGAGTATGGAGGATCGCTCTCGCCATACGGCATCCGGGCGCGGTAGGCAAGTATTGTGGTCTGCATCCTTTCGCGACCCTATTCGTTGATAGGGGCAGCAGGTTTATGCCGCCTCGGCTCTTTTGTTTCCGAAATGTTACATTTTCTTTACAAGATTTGCCGGAAGGGCGTATGAGGAATCGCGAGCCGCCAAACGGGAAACTGGCGAACGGGATTCGGATGGCTCTCCCTCCGCTTACGAGTAATTCAAGCCATGTCGGCGACACAGGTCATCATCACGCTTCTCGGATTCGTCGCGCTGCTGCTGTGGGGCATCCACATGGTGCAGAGCGGGATCCTGCGCGCCTATGGCTCCAGTCTCAGGCGCAGCCTGAACCGCGGGCTGGAAAACCGCTTCAAGGCGTTCGCGGCGGGCTTCGCGGTGACCGCCATCCTGCAGAGCAGCACCGCGACCGGGATGATGGCGTCCTCCTTCGCAGCGGGCCGGCTGGTCGATCTGGTGCCGGCGCTGGCGATCATGCTGGGGGCCAATGTCGGCACCACGGTGATCGTGCAGATCCTGTCCTTCGATATCGGGCTGCTGACGCCGATCCTGATTCTGGCGGGCGTCATCGCCTTCAAGCGCGGCGGGCAGACGCGCACGCGAGACCTGGGCCGCGTCGCCATCGGCCTCGGCCTCGTGCTGCTGTCGCTGCATCTGCTGACCGAAACGGTGATGCCGCACGACATGTCGCCTCAGATGCAGGAGGTGCTGCACCTGCTGACCAGCGATCCGGTCATCACCCTGCTGCTGGCGGCAATCTTCACCTGGGCCGCGCATGCCAGCGTGGCCGCCGTGCTGCTGGTCATGTCGCTGGCGGCGGCCGGCTGGATCACGCCGGTGGCGGCGCTCGCCATGGTGCTCGGCGCCAATCTCGGTAGCGCCTTGAATCCCGTGCTGCAGGCGCTGGGCGGCGACCGGGAGAAGCTGCGCGTGCCGGTCGGCAATCTGCTGAACCGCCTTGTCGGCTGCGCCATCGCCCTGCCGTTGCTGCCTTATGCCGTTGACTGGCTGGAAATCCTGAATGGTGGCCCGGCGCGGCTGGCCGCCAATTTCCACACCGCCTTCAACCTGGCGTTGGCGGCGCTGTTCATCCTGCCATTGCCCCTGCTGGCGATGCTGATGAAGAAGCTGTTCCCGGCGACGGAACGCTCACTCGATCCGGGGGCGCCGCTGCATCTGGACCGTGAGGCCATCGAGAATCCGAGCGTGGCGCTGACCAATGCGGCGCGCGAGGCGCTGCGCATGGCGGATGCGGCCGAACAGATGCTGCGCGGCTCGCAGACCGTGTTCGAAATGGGCGACCGCAAGCTGGTCTCCGAGATCAGCCGGATGGACGACACGCTGGACAAGCTGCATGGCGCGATCAAGCGTTACCTCACCGACATCAGCCGCGAGCAACTGGACGAGGAGCAGAGCCAGCGCCTGTCCGAAATCCTCGCCTTCACCATCAATCTCGAACATATCGGCGACATCGTCGATCGCAACCTGATGGATCTGGCGTCGAAGAAGATCAAGCGGCAGCTCAGCTTCTCCGAGGAGGGGCTTGGCGAAATCCGCCAGATGCATGCCAGGCTGCTGGAGCATCTGAAACTGTCGATCTCGGTGTTTATGGCTGGCGATCTGCGCTCGGCCCGGCAATTGGTGGCCGAGAAGGAGCAGTTCCGCGATCTGGAGAAGCTGGCAACCGAGCGGCATTTCGAGCGGCTGCGCGAGGGTCGGTCGGAAAGCATCGAGACGACCGAGCTGCATCTCGACATTGTGCGCGACCTGAAGCGCATCGAATCGCATATCGCCGCCACCGCCTATCCGCTGCTGGAGCAGCTGGGTGTGCTGCGTCGCAGCCGGCTGACGGAAGCGAAGGGCTGAACCGGCTGACAGCGACCGGCGGATCGTCCTAAACTCGCCTGAGAAGCTTCAGGGAGAGGGACCATCATGGCGGATCGGGAAGTCGCGATAATCGTCGGTGTCGGCGGCGGGTTGAGTGCCGCCTTGGCGCGGCTGTGTGCTGCTGAAGGCATGGCAGTGGCGCTGGCCGCGCGCAACACCGACAAGCTGGCCGGGCTGGTGCGCGAGACTGGCGCCATGGCCGTGGCCTGCGATGCCAGCCAGCCGGGCGATGTCGAGCGGCTGTTCGCCACCGTGGCGGATACGCTGGGCGCGCCCTCGCTGGTGGTGTTCAACGCCAGCCGCCGGGTGCGCGGCCCGATTCAGGATCTCGACTCCGGCGAAGTCCGGGAGTCGCTGCTGACAACCGGCTATGCGGGTTTCCTGGTGGGGCAGGCGGCGGCGCGCGCCATGCTGCCAGCGGGGGCATCTTCGGGCAGTGGCAGCATCTTCTTTACCGGTGCCTCGGCCAGCGTGAAGGGCTATCCGCAATCGGCGCCCTTCGCGATGGGCAAGTTCGCGCTGCGCGGGCTGGCACAGAGCATGGCGCGGGAACTGGCGCCGAAGAACATCCATGTCGCGCATTTCGTCATCGATGGCGGCATCCGCCAGGGCGGGGACGATCCGCGCGGCCCGCAGCGCGGCGTGGACGGGCTGCTGGAACCGGATGCCATTGCGCGCAGCTACCTCGACATGCACCGCCAGCATCGCAGCGCCTGGAGCTGGGAGATCGAACTACGGCCCTGGATCGAGAGTTTCTGACGGCGCCTCAGTCGCACCAGCTCTTGCGGGTGTCGCCGGCATAGGGCCGGGCATGGCCCTCGCCGGCCATCGCCGCTGCCATGTCCTGCCCGTCCGCCACCACGCGGGCCAGGACCCGGCCGCCATATTTATCCAGTTCGATATCATGCAGTTCGATGCGACTGGCCTGCGACAGCAAACTGTTCAGTCGGTCGCGGGCGGCCTGCGCCGCCTGTTTTTCCGCCTCGCAGCGGCCGCGCAGTTCCGGCGCGTCGATACCGGCCAGCCTTACGCTGGTCTCGACCGACTGGCGCGGCCAGATCCAGGCGCGGACAGTGATGGTGTCGCCATCGTAATTGCCGATGAAACTGGCCTCGACCGGTCCGGCGATGGCGGCAGGCGCCCGGACACCTGGATCGCGTGCGGCAAGGTCGCTGGCACCGACGGCAGGGGCGAACAGAGAGGCGCACAGCAGGGACAGCGCGGCGAAGGCAAGGGTGAGGCGTATCGTATGCATGATACGCGCTTAGGTAGATTTGTTTCCAGTTATTTGCAACCAACAAATGGTTGTGGGGCTCAGGCCGGATCGCCCACACGATCCGATTGCCGGGTATCGCGGGCGCGCCATATGATGGCGCATTAAAAAACAAAACCCGAGGAAACCCCATCATGTCCATTACCCTGAAGAAGCTGCGACGGCTGACACAGGCCACAGCGCTTACGTTCACGCTCGCCCTGGCCGTCACCGGTGCTGCCTTTGCCGCCTCTGCGCCGGCGGTGAAGGGGCCGCAGGTCGAGGCGCCGAAGCGTGTGCTGCTGGTCGGCAACAGCTACCTTTACTACAATGACAGCCTGCATAATCACCTGCGCCGCATGGTGGCGGCGGGCGATGCCGAGCTTGGCAAGGCGTTGCAGTACAAGTCGGCGACCATCGGCGGCGCCACCCTGGCGCACCACAATGTTGATTGGCTGACCGGGCCGGGGCAGATTGGCGTTAAGGAGCCGTTCGAGCTGGTGATCCTGCAGGGCCACAGCGCAGCCGCCCTGTCGGACAAGCGGCAGGCGGCTTTCAAGGAAGCCGCAGCGGCGCATGCGAAGATCATCGCGGAGCGCGGCGGCAAGGTCGCCCTCTACATGACGCATGCCTATGTCGCCCCGCACAAGCTGGCGAAGCCGGAGAATATCGGGCAGATCGACGATTTCTACGTCGCGACCGGCAACGAGCTGGGGGCGCTGGTCATCCCGGTAGGCCTTGCCTTCGATGAAGCCTACAAGCGCGATCCGCAGGTCAAGCTGCACAATGCGCAGGATCACAGCCACCCGTCACTGCTCGGCAGCTACCTCGCCGCCGCCACGGTCTATGCGACGATCTACGGCAAGTCGCCGGTCGGCAATGGCTATGACGCCTATGGTCAGATCGACGCCAAGACGGCGGCGTTCCTGCAGCAGGTGGCACAGGATACGGTGAGCGGCTTCTTCGCCCGGAAGTAGGGGGCCGCAAATCAGAAGGTCGGGGAGGATGGTGCCGGCTGAGGGATTTGAACCCCCGACCTTCGGTTTACAAAACCGCTGCACTACCACTGTGCTAAGCCGGCATCCTTCCGCGCCGCGACCATAGCCAGACTGGCCGTGCGCTTCAAGCCATAGAGCCGGATCGTTTCGGGTTTAATCAGAAATCTGATGCAACCCGAAACGTGAATCCGTCTCTCATCTGTAAAACAGAGGGCGATTCACGCTTTAATTGGATCACTCAGGTGATCGCATTCAAAGCGATCGCACTCTGGTGAATATCAGTCGTTGGCCAGCCCGGCCTCGATGAGCCGGTCATGCAGTTCCGTCAGCCGCGTCTTGCGGTCGGCGTCGCTGGCCGCGCCGGCCATGACGCTGGTCAGGAAATCCGGCTGCTTCACATAGCGTTGCGCCAGCTCGCGCACGCGGCGCAGGTTGGCGCCCTTGATGAGCGTATCGTTGCAGCACAGATCGATCAGCGGCAGCGCCTTGTCCGCCGTGGTCTTGCCGCGCTTGGTGATGCGGTCGAGGATGGCGCTTTCGTCCAGCAGAGTGTTCTGCACCTCCTCCATGCGCAGCTGCAGCTTGCCGCGGAACACGGAGGGCAGGGGCGCGCCCATCAGTATCTGGTGTAGCTCGGTGATGCCGCGCAGCCGCTCCGGTACGGAGGCGGATTTCGGCGCCACGTCAGAGGCGACCGTGCGCTCCTGCAGCAGATAATCGATATATTTCTTCATGAACTCGTAGTTCTGCGGGCCGATCATCTTGCGATAGAGATCGAGGCAGCGCTGCAGCCGCTCGGCCAGGCGTGGCGCGCCGACCATGAGGTCGTGGATATGCTGGTCGTTGATGAGGCGCGACAACCGGCGGGCCAGCGCCGCTTCCGTGGCTTCGCCGCCGAGAAACTGCCCGCTCCTGAGACGCAGCCGTTGGGCGATATCGAGGGTCGCCTGCAATTCGGCCGAGGTCGGGCCATCGGTCATCGGGTAGGTGCCGGTCACCGCCGCCAGCATCTGCGACTGCAGGGCCGCCTGAATATTGGGCTGCACCTGGCGCGCCTGCACGGCCATCAGGCGCTGTGCCAGCGGCGGGTCGGCCGGTATGGCGGCGGGGTCGTCGGTCTTGCCGGTGGCCAGCTTGTTCAGGATGGCGATCCGCTCGCCAGCCGATTTTCCCTGCTTGCCGATGATCTCGTCGAGACCGGCCTGCAGGCGGATGATTTCGGACAGCGCATTATCAATCGGGGCGCAGTCGGCGGGCGGCATTCCGGCGTCCAGCATATCCAGCAGCAGCTTGGCCTTGTCAGCCCAGCCCTTTTCGTTCAGCAGTGCCTTGGCAAGCATCAGGCTGAGCCGGAACAAGCGGGCGCTCTCCTCGGCCGGAAGGGAAGCGAGCTGTTCCGTCAGCCGTTTTGGCTCCAGCGGCTCGACCGGCGACGCGGAGACAGCCTCCAGGGTGCGGTTGCGCACCCCGTCGCAGAGCGCGAAGATCTCCTTGATGCGGCCGGCGACATCGCGGTTCTTGGTGCCCGATACCTGGGCGATCGCCACCTTCTGCACCGCGCCGGAATAGGCGGTGCCGGCATTCTCCAGCTTCTTCTGCAAATCCTCGTTGAACAGCAGTTCGGTCGGGGTCGCGCGCATGGCGTCCAGAAAGCTGCGGCAATGCCGCGAAATCAATTCGCGCGCGCCGACAGTATAAAGATCGTCCGGCGCCTTGCAGAGCGCCGCTTTCGCCAGTTGCTCTTCTGTCTGGGGCAGCATGCAGGATCGTCGCTTTTCAACAAACTGTTCCGGGATGGAGCTGTACGCCGTGTATAGGCGTATTCGGTTCCGCTTAGGAAGCCCAAATCTGACGAAAATGTCCAGAGAACAGGTCTGATTAGTATGGTATTTTAGGCTGTTTTAATTAAACGGCGCGCCATGTCGTAGAGGGCGATGGCGGCGGCGTTGGACACATTCAGGCTGGCGACGGGCCCTTGTGTCGGCAGTTTCGCCATCATGTCGCAACGCTCCCGCGTCAGCCGGCGCAGCCCCGGACCTTCAGCGCCCATCACCAGCGCCACCCGCTCGCCCGGCTCGATGGCCTGCAGGCCGTGCTCCGCTTCCGAATCGAAGCCGAGGCAGAACAGCCCGGCCTCGCGCAACCGGTCCAGCGCCCGCGCCAGATTGGTGACGCGTACAATCGGCACAAGCTCGATACCGCCGGAGGCCGCCTTCGCCAGGGTGCCGGTCACCGGCGGGCTATGCCGCTCCTGCACGATCAGCGCGGCAGCGCCGAAGGCGGCGGCAGAGCGCAGGATGGCGCCGACATTGTGCGGGTCGGTCACCTGATCCAGCACGACGAGCAGCAACGGGGCCGTGGCGGGCACGGATTCCAGCACATCCTCAAGGTCGGGTTCGTCCAGCGGGTCTGTTTCCAGCACCACCCCCTGATGCACCGCGTCAGGCAGCAGCGTGTCCAGCGCCTGGCGGTCCAGAATTTCGACCGGCAATGTCGCGGGCAGGATATCGGCGACGGTCTCGTGGCCCTGCGCCGTCGCCAGCAGCCGCCGGCAGCGCCGCGCCGGATTGGCGAGGGCGGCGCGTACCGCATGCACGCCCCACAGGAAGCGCGTCGGGTCGCCGCCGCCGCGCCTCGATCCGCCCTGCATCCTACCTTGGGGCCCCCTGCCTTGGGGCGCCTTGCCTTGCGGTGCATGCCGGGGCGCCGGCTTGTCACGGCCGGATTTCGCCTGGGGCCGGGCCTGAGGCTGGGTCGGGGGCTGAGAAGGACGCTTGTGCTTCATCGCCCTTTAATAGAAGCGCTGGCCGCGTGGAGCAAGCGTGCAGCCGACGTGCAACCGATGTGCAACCGATGTGCAATCGATTCGTGGGGGGCGGGTGGCGTTTTCGTCCGATCGGCGGCGTTTTCACATTGACAAGCCAGTCTGTTTCTCCATATTTCGCACTCCCGCAGCGCCGGGGCCGGTGCAGCGTGACAAACGCTGCTCCGAAGCGGACCGGAGGGGTGGCCGAGTGGTTAAAGGCAGCAGACTGTAAATCTGCCCGCGTACGCGTACGCAGGTTCGAATCCTGCCCCCTCCACCACGTTCCTGGGCGATGCGTTCCCCGGCGACGAGAGTCGTCCGGGGTGTTTGGTCTTCGCGTTATGGGGGGCCGGGCGGGGCGAGCATGTCTCGTATCGCCGGGTGCCGTCGGCGGGTGAAGATCTTCGGGCGGGTGTAGCTCAATGGTAGAGCCCCAGCCTTCCAAGCTGGTTGTGGGGGTTCGATTCCCCTCACCCGCTCCAGTTCCGCGTCCGGCGGCCAGCCTGTTGTTGGTTGAGCCCGGTGGTTTGGTTGAACTTTGAGACAGGAAGCGTGCCACGATGGCTAAAGCGAAGTTTGAACGGAACAAGCCGCACTGCAACATTGGGACGATTGGCCATGTTGACCATGGC